>CAZXGW010000175.1:1722-3892 GCA_964640355.1 uncultured Enterobacteriaceae bacterium | reverse complement strand
CTTTTAACCGTTTCAGCTTTTGACCGCGATCCGGCGCAGCTGATCCTTCTCGAGCTTCGGCAGCGTGATTTCGAGTACGCCGTTTTTGCCCTTCGCCTCGATGTGTTCAGCGTCCGCACTGTCCGGCAGGCTGAACCGCCGGTAAAAGGTACCGCGTACGCGTTCAACGCGGGTGTACCCTTCATGGGTCTCTTCCTTCTCGCTGGCGCGCTCACCCTTGATGGTCAGCACGCCCCCCTCCATGGTGATCTCGATATCCTTGGGATCCACGCCGGGGATATCGGCAAGGATCACGTAGCGATCCTTCTCCTCCCGGATATCGACCGCCGGCCGCCACTGGCTGGTGACCACGTAGGAGTTGTCGCCATCCTTCAGGTCCTTGTTCAGGTAGTCGAACAGGCTGCCCATGCGGTTGAATTCTTCCTGGAATTTATCCAGCAGGTTCCACGGTTCATAACGTACTAATGCCATATTGCACCTCCTTTTCGTCGGTAATTTCAGTACCTGCTACCCAGATGGGGGTGGTCCGGGGATTTTCAAGGGGGCGCTTTCCATTTGCGGCCAAAGGCCATAGACTTGGTCCATGGCCGTGGCAAGCTATTTTTCCCGCATTTTCGGCGCCTCGCCGGTCACCCCCCTCCAGAAACACATCAACTGCGTGGTCGCCTGCGTGGAGGAGCTGGTGCCTTATTTCGAGGCCGTCCTGGCGGAGAACTGGGAGAAGGCCGCGGCTATCCAGGAGAAGATCGACAGGCTGGAAAACGACGCCGACGCCATCAAGAACGAGTTGCGCCTGCACCTCCCCTCGAGCCTGTTCATGCCGGTTGACCGGCGCGACGTCCTCGAAGTCCTCGACATGCAGGACATGATCGCCAACAAGTCCAAGGACATCGCCGGCCTGACCCTCGGGAGAAAGATGACCCTGCCCAAACAGCTTGGCCCGGCCTACATGAATTTCCTCCACCGCTGCATCGATACGACGAAAAAGGCACAGACGGCCATCAACGAACTCGATGAACTGGTCGTGACCGGTTTCCGAGGCGACGAGGCAAACCGCGTCAAGACCATGATCTCGGAATTGCACAAAATCGAGTCCGAGACGGACCAAATCCAGGTTGCCCTGCGCGCCGACCTGTACGCCATTGAACGCGGCCTGCCGCCGGTCGATGTCATGTTCATCTACAAAATCTTCGAATGGACGGGAGACCTCGCGGACGCGGCCCTGAGCACGGGGAACCGCCTGCAACTGATGCTTGCAAAATAAGGCCTGATAACAGGAACACAATAACAACAAGCTGCTATTCATGGATTCTACAACGCTGCTGCTGATCCTGGCGGCCGTCTTCGGGTTGTTCATGGCGTGGGGGATCGGGGCAAACGACGTGGCCAACGCCATGGCGACGTCCGTCGGTTCTCGCGCCATCAGGCTCAGGACGGCCATCATGATCGCCGCCGTGTTCGAATTCTGCGGCGCGTTCCTGGCCGGCGGCGCGGTGACCTCCACCATCCGCCAGGGGATAGTCGATGCCTCGCTGCTCTCCGGCACACCGGAAGTGCTGATTTACGGCATGCTGGCTTCCCTGCTCGCAGCGGGTATCTGGCTACTGGTCGCCTCCCACTACGGCCTGCCGGTGTCCACCACGCACTCCATCATCGGCGCAATTGTCGGTTTCGCCGCGGTTATCATCGGCATCGAGGCCGTCAAGTGGGAGAAAGTGGGTTCGATCGTCCTGAGCTGGGTGGTATCACCGGTCATTGCCGGCACGCTGGCCCACTTCCTGTTCAAAAGCGTGCAGATCCTGATCCTGAACAGCCGGGATCCATTCCGGAACGCAAAGCGTTACGTGCCCTTCTATATCTTTCTCACGGGTTTCGTGATCTCGCTGGTAACGCTGTTCAAGGGGCTGGCGCATATCGGCCTCGAAATATCACGAACCAATTGTTATCTCATCTCGGCGATCATTGGAATCGCCGCGGCCGCGATCGGCACCGTCCTGATCCGGCGGATCAGGATCCGCCCGGAAGACGACAAGGATTACCACTTTCACAACGTTGAACTGGTGTTCGGGGTGCTGATGATCTTCACTGCCTGTTCCATGGCCTTCGCCCACGGTTCCAACGACGTCGCCAATGCCGTGGGGCCCGTGGCGGCCGTCGTCAGCGTGCTCAA
>CAZXGW010000175.1:0-1622 GCA_964640355.1 uncultured Enterobacteriaceae bacterium | reverse complement strand
ATCCAGTACGCCGTGGTCGTCATCACCCTGGAGCAAAGGTGCATCGCCAACTTGACGGGCTCGGGGAGATCGACACCGCCGCTGGCCATCGCGGTGGCGCCATGCCGGGCTTCATCTTCCGCCATCTGCTGGACGATGGCGCGGCTTTTGGCGTCCCGCGCTGGAAGGCGTTCGAGATGCCGGCGCAGGTGCTCCACCACCTGCCGTTCGGTCTCCGCCACGAAACCCAGGCTCCACTTGTCACCGGCCAGGCCGGCAAGCATGCCGATGGTGAAGGAGCCCAGGTACCAGACGGGATTCAGGTAGCTGGTGCGCCCGCCAAGTTCATTGAGCCGCTGCCGGCACCAGGCCAGGTGGTCGATCTCCTCTGCCGCTGAGCGCACCATCAGGGCCTGGATAACGGGGTCCCGGGCAATCCTGGCCTGCCCCTCGTAGAGCGCCTGCGCCGAAATCTCCCCGGCATGATTAACACGCATCAGGCCCGCGGAACACCGGCGCTCATAAGCATTCAGGCTGGCCTCCTCAACGGCGTCCGCCGGCGATGGCCGCTCTGCCCCCGCCGATTCGGGCCCGACGAAGAGCGTGGTTATCAACTGGTCAAAATCCATGATCAGGCGGTCCAGAGTGCTGTAAATTCGTGTCGTCATGGCTTACGGGGCCTCAGTGCTGGTGGGGTGATCTGTCCTGTTATTATGGCACACCGGAGCGCACTTCACCGGGCCGCCGCTCAGTTGACAGCCCCCGGCTCTGTCCGTACCATTCCCCCTCTTTTTTTGAAGGCGCAACACCCGTACCCCACATGATGAAGACCTGGACAGCCACACCCGCGGATATCCGGCGGGACTGGTACCTCATCGACGCCAGCGGCAAGACGCTTGGCCGGCTTGCCGCCGAGATTGCGCGGCGCCTGCGCGGCAAACACAAGCCGGAATATACGCCGCACATGGACATGGGCGATTACATCGTCGTGATCAACGCCAGGGAAGTCAGGGTCACCGGTAACAAGGCCAAAGACAAGGTTTATTACAGCCATTCCCAGTATCCCGGCGGCCTGAAAACCACCACCTTTGAGAAACTCATCTTGAAAAAACCGGAACGCGCCATCGAAAAGGCCGTCAAGGGCATGCTGCCCAAGGGGCCGCTGGGCCGCGCCATGTTCCGGAAATTAAAGGTGTATCCGGGCATCGATCACAAACATGCTGCACAGCAACCCAAAACACTGGAAATCCGGGCATGACCGAACAGATCTATTACAGCACGGGCCGCCGCAAGAGTTCTTCCGCCCGCGTTTTTCTCAGGCGGGGCAGCGGCAACATCACCGTCAACAATCGCAGCCTGGAGAATTATTTCGGCCGCGAAACCGGGCGCATGATCGTCCGCCAGCCGCTTGAAACCGTCAACATGACGGATCAGTTTGACATCAGCGTGACGGTAACGGGGGGCGGGATATCGGGACAGGCCGGGGCCATCCGGCACGGTATCACCCGCGCCCTGATTGAATATGACGATACCCTGCGCAAAACCCTCCGCGAGGCCGGTTTCGTGACGCGCGACGCGCGCCAGGTGGAACGCAAAAAGGTCGGCCTGCACAAATCCCGCAAACGC
Organism: uncultured Enterobacteriaceae bacterium; assembly: GCA_964640355.1. Lineage (GTDB taxonomy): Bacteria > Pseudomonadota > Gammaproteobacteria > Eutrophobiales > Eutrophobiaceae > CAZXGW01. The sequence continues at coordinate 17 of CAZXGW010000175.1, read as the reverse complement.
CCGCAATACTCAAAGCG
>CAZXGW010000174.1:0-3913 GCA_964640355.1 uncultured Enterobacteriaceae bacterium | reverse complement strand
CGAATTAAGTATACTGTCCCCCGAATTACGAATTAAACTTTCCCCCGAATCCCCCCTGAAGATCAGGGAGATGATTTGCCTGCAAGAAGTTGCTCGGCATGCCGCAGTGACTGCAACCGGTTCTGGATAATCCGGTTTTGAGGGACCAGTTTCGTCACGCCGATTTTCCCCAGTACCTTCTCTACGGCACCGCGCATGCCGCAGAGGACGACGTAATCATTATCTTCGTTGGCCTTGAGTATCACCTCTTCTATGGCGAGCGCGGCGGTGCTGTCGATAAACGGTACATCGGAAAAGTCAATAATCAACGCATCCTGTTCGCGATCCGCCGTCACCAGCCGCAGCACGTCCTTGGCGGTGCCGTAACTCATCGGTCCCTCGATATGAAAGAGCAGGATGCGACCGCCGGCGCGCTCCAGGATCGTTGCTTCTTCCCCGCTCAGTTCGTGCCATTCGCCGGCCGCGCCGACCAGTTTCATGCTGGCCGCCTGGATGTCTGCCATGCGCTTGACGAACAGGAGGCTGGCCATGACGGTGCCGATGGCGACGGCAGTGATGAGATCAACGACCACCGTGAGAACAAGCGTGGCCAGCATGATCAGGGTATCTGATGGCGGCGTGTGGCGGAGGCGCCGCAGGTAGCTCCAGTCAATAATGTCGATGCCGACCTTGAGCAGGATCCCCGCAAGCACGGCGTGCGGGATGTGTTCCGCCAGCGTTCCCAGTCCGAGCACGATGGCAAGCAAAACGAGGGCATGCGTGGCGCCCGAAATCGGCGTCCGCCCGCCCGAACGGACGTTGATCACGGTGCGCATCGTCGCTCCCGCACCCGGTATGCCGCCAAACAATCCCGCCGCGAGATTGCCGATGCCCTGGCCAATGAGTTCGCGATCGGAATCATGGTGCGTGCGCGTCATGCTGTCGGCAATCAGGGACGTCAGCAGCGAATCAACGGACCCCAGGAAGGCCAGCACCAGTGCCGCATGCATCATGGCCGGAAAATCATCGATGGAAAATGTCGGGGCTTGCAGGCTGGGCAGGCCATGGGGTATTTCGCCGATGACACTTGCATCGCGCAACAGGACAACCCCGAGTATCGTGCCGGCAATGAGGGCGAGAAGGGGCCCCGGCACATGGTGGCTGATGCGTTTCGGAATGAACCAGACGATGGCCAGAGACAGGATGCCAAGCAGCAGGGGGTGCATCCGGGGATCGGCGAGTTGCATCGGCAACGCAAGCAGGGATTTCAAGGGACTGCCCGCGGCGATGTGACCGAAGAACGGCCCGAGTTGCAGGATAATGATAATGCAGCCGATGCCGCTCATGAACCCGGAAATGACCGGATAAGGCACCAGGTTGATGTAACGGCCGAATTTGAGCAGGCCGAACAGAATCTGGAACAGGCCGCCGAGCATCACCACGGTGAAGGCCATCGCCGGTTCGTGCGCAAAGCGCATGATGACGGCAGCCATCACTACTGTCATCGGGCCGGTAGGACCTGATACCTGCGCCGGCGTGCCGCCGAAAAGCGCGGCGAAAAAGCCGACCAGGATGGCGCCGTACAGGCCGGCCACCGGACCCGCGCCGGAGGCTACGCCGAAGGCAAGCGCCAGCGGCAGGGCCACGACCGCCGCCGTCAGCCCTCCCTGGATATCGCCGCGCAGGTTATCGAGCGTGATGCCGTGGATCAGGCGCATGGCGGATAAGGAGTGAAATCAACGGTTCAATGCAGGGGTGCCGGTACTGGCGATGGTGCGGATTCCCGGAACTGTTCCTCGTAGAGGATCGTGTAGAGTCCCCGTTTCCTGATCAGCTCCGCGTGCGGCCCGGTTTCCACGATCCGGCCATGCTCGATGACGACGATCTTGTCGGCATTGAGCACCGTGGACAGGCGATGGGCAATCACGATCGAGGTGCGGTTTCGCAGCAGCCGCGCAAGCGCCTGCTGGATGCGGTGCTCGGATCGGGAGTCGAGCGCCGAGGTCGCCTCGTCCAGGATCAGGATCCGCGGATCGCGCAGGAATGCCCGCGCCAGCGCGATGCGCTGTTTCTGGCCGCCCGAGAGCTGCGCCCCGCGCTCGCCGATCTCGGTCCACAATCCCTCGGGAAGCTCCTCGACGAAGTCGAGGGCGTTGGCCGCCTCGAGTGCGGCGCGTACCTCCTCGCGGCTTGCGTCCGGGCGGGCGAGCAGAAGGTTTTCCAGTATCGTGCCTGAAAACAGGACGGTTTCCTGGTTGACGATCCCGATTTGCTTGCGGAGCGATGTGATCTGCAGATCGCGCACATCCTGCCCGTCGATGCGGATCACACCGCTGTCCGGGTCGTAAAAGCGCGGCACGAGGTTGGCGAGCGTTGATTTGCCCGAACCGCTCGGCCCGACGATGGCGACGGTCTCACCCGGCTGAATATCGAGACAGATGTCGCGCAGCACGACCACGTCTGCATCGTAACTGAAATACACGTGATCGAACGTAATCCCGCCCCGGCATTCCGTTATTGGCCTGGCGCCCGGGCGTTCACGGATCTGGGGCTGGGTGTCGAAATACTCAAAAATGCGTTCGATGGCGGCAAGGGCGTTGGCGAGCACCACGCTGAGATCGGACAGGCGCTGCAGCGGAAAATAGAACATCGAGAGATACAGCAGGAACTGGGTCAGCTCGCCGACGGTCAAGCGGCCGACGATGATCTGGTGGACGCCGTACCAGGCCACGAGCACCGGCGACCCGTGCACGACGAGGCCCGACAGGGTCTCGTTCATCGCCATGAACCGCACCGAATACAGGATCTTGTTCAGCAGCTTGTCGGCCTGGAGCGCGAACGACTGCGCTTCGAGCGGTTCGCGGGTGAAGCCCTTGACGATGGCGGCGCCCGCGACCTTTTCCTGCAACCCGCCGGACAGCACTTCGAGCCGCTGCTGGGCCTCCTTGGTGACCAGCCGGATGCGCGATCCAATGGCGCGCAGGGAGAGGATATACACCGGCATCAGGACAAGCGACACCAGGGCCATCACGGGATGGATCGAGAACAGCACGATGACGAGCACAAGGAGCGTAATGCTGTCCATCCACACGTTCGTCAGCGCCGATCCGACGAAATTCTGTGCAAGGCTCATGTCATTGACCACCCGCGAAACGATCGCCCCGCTCTGGTTGCGGGTGAAGAAGGTATGGGACAGCCGCTGCACGTGATCGAACAGCGCCACGCGCAGGTCGCGGATCATGCGGTGGCCGGCGATCGCGGCGAACACGCTGCGGCAGTAACAGGCGATCATCCACAGGAGAACGGCGCCCGCCATCACCAGGATGTAATCGAACACCATCGCGCTCCGGGCGGCGGCATCGAGCCCTTCCTTGAGCACGACGTCGTCCAGCAGGTGGCGCAGCATCCACGGGAACACCAGCGGCAGCAGGAATTTGAAAAATCCGGCCAGCGTGGCGAGGGCGACAAACGGCCAGTACGGTTTGATGTAGGCCAGGAACCGCCACACGGGCGTGCGCGGCCCGCCGCGCTCCCGGTAACGGCGGATGACGGAGTTGCCGAACGAATCCTTGACGTCGATGATCCGTTCCGGGTTCAGGTCGATCTCGAGATAACGGGAATGGGAATCGAGAATGTCGCGTTTTGTATCTTCGAGCCAGGGCGTGCCCCGGCGGGACGTGATCGGGCCCGCCAGCAGCATATCCTCATCGACGTTGAGCACCAGCACCCGGTGCGCCTGGATATCCGAGGTTGACGGCGGCTCGGGCAGCAGCGAGGAAAGATAGAGCTGGACGTGTTCCCAGTGCTCGAACACGTAGTGCTTGTCTTCACGGCGCGACAGGCCCGCCTCGAGATAGCGGCTGACGTCGTCCGCCTGGCAGACGTGATACACGATCGTTTTATGAAACAGGGGAGTCATGATAATGGGGTCGGA
>CAZXGW010000173.1:0-3930 GCA_964640355.1 uncultured Enterobacteriaceae bacterium | reverse complement strand
ACCGGCATGCCGAGGTGGTGGTCGTCGGCGCCGGTCCCGGCGGCTATACCGCAGCCTTTCGCTGTGCGGACCTCGGCAAGAAGACGGTACTCATCGAGCGCTATCCCGTGCTCGGCGGAGTGTGTCTCAATGTCGGCTGCATCCCGTCCAAGGCCCTCCTGCACGTCGCGCGCGTTATCGCGGAAATCAATGAAATGAAAGCGCACGGGATTGACCTGGGCGGCGTCAAGCCCGACCGGAAGGCTGTGCGCAAGTGGAGCGATGGGGTGGTTGGCAGGCTGACCGGCGGCCTGAAGCAACTGGCGAAACAGCGCAACGTCGAGGTCATCCAGGGCACCGGCCGGTTTACCTCGCCGTACACGATCGCCGTAGACGGCGGGGCCACCCTGACATTCGATAACGCGATCATCGCCGCGGGATCACGATCGGCGGCGTTGCCGGGCGCGCCGGAGGACCCGAGGATCCTGGATTCGACCGCGGCCCTCAGGCTAGAACACGCTCCTGAACGCCTGCTGGTGATCGGCGGCGGGATCATCGGTCTTGAACTGGCGACAGTGTACGACGCGCTGGGATCCCGGATCACGGTGGTTGAAATGCTGGATGCGCTCATCGCGGACTGCGACAGGGATATCGTCCGCCCGCTGCACAGGCGCATCGAAAAGATCTATGAAAACATCTATTTCAATACCACGGTAAAGGCGATCGTAGCGGAGGAGAACGATCTGGTCGTCAACTTCGAGGGCAAGAACGCGCCGGCAACGGATCGCTTCGATGCCATCCTCGTGGCCATCGGACGCCAGCCGAACGGCAGGCACATCGGCGCCGGGCAGGCCGGCGTTTATGTCGATGATCGCGGCTTCGTTCCCGTGGATGACCAGCAGCGCACCAACGTGCCGCATATCTTTGCCATCGGCGATATCGCGGGGGGACCGATGCTGGCGCACAAGGCGTCACACGAAGGCAAGGTGGCCGCCGAGGTGATAGCGGGACACAAGGCCGGGTTCGACAACCGCGTCATCCCTTCCGTTGCCTATACCGATCCGGAAATTGCCTGGGCAGGCGTCACCGAAATGGCAGCGCGGGAAAGGGGGATCAACTACGGCAAGGGCGTGTTCCCGTGGGCGGCCAGCGGCCGATCGTTGACGTTCGGCCGCGATGAAGGCCTGACCAAGATCATTTTCGATAACGAAACCGGCCGGATTATCGGCGCTGCGATCGTCGGGCCCAACGCCGGCGACCTGATCGCCGAGTGCGCCCTCGCCATTGAAATGGGCTGCGATGCGCAGGACATCGGACTCACGATCCATCCGCACCCCACCCTGTCCGAAACGGTCGGCATGGCGGCGGAGGCGTTCGCCGGGACGATCACGGATTTGTACCTGCCGAAAAAATAAAAAATGTCCGCGCCAGTCAAGGCCCGCTTCTCCATCAACGTGATCGAAAATTCCGATCATGAGATCCTGTTGCTCAGGCGGCGGCCGGACGCGGAACTCGGCGCCAGCCTGTGGGGGTTCCCCGCCGGCCATATCCGGCGTGGGGAATCGCCCGCCCGGTGCGCCCGCCGCGAATTGCGCGAGGAAATCGGAAAAGACATTCAGCTTTCGCCCGTGAGGGAGCTGGGGCCTGTGCGTGACAGTTTCTACGGCGGGATCTACGAAATATTTCTCTTCCATCACCGCTGGCAGGGAGGCAGCATCAAGCTCAACCGCGAACATACGGCCTATGCCTGGGTCGGGGCGGAGAACTACCGAAACTACGAGGTCATGGTCGGTGTCGACGAGGATCTCTTTTACCTTGAAATCTGGCCTGTGAACTACCTGGATCCCGGAAGACTGCCCCCGGGAAGAGGGTAACTCCATATCCCTTGCAATACTCAACTACTCCGTAAGCGGGGACGGACCGCCGGTCATCATCCTGCATGGCCTGTTCGGTTCATCCAGAAACTGGCGGACCGTCGCAACGAAACTGGCCGCGCGTTTCAAGGTCATCACCCCCGATCTGCGCAACCACGGCCTGTCACCCCACATGATATCGATGACCTATCCTGAAATGGCCGCCGATGTCCTGCAATTGGCCGTCGACCTGTCACTGGAAACTGTATATCTGATCGGGCACAGCATGGGCGGCAAGGTGGCCATGATGACGGCCCTGGACTATCCCGAGGCGGTTGAGAAACTCATCGTGCTGGACGTCGCGCCGGTGGCATATGAACACGGTTACGGAAAACTTTTTGATCTGATGGAAAACCTGCCGGTGAACGGGATCAAAAACAGGGATGAAGCCGGTGAATATCTGAACCGGGAGATCAATGATCTCCAGATAAGCCGGTTCCTGCTGCAGAATCTCGTGCGGGGCATACAGGGTTTCCAGTGGCGCATAGACCTGGCGAACATACGATCGAATATTCAGCACATCAGCGGATTCCCGTCCATAAGGGCCGGAAGCCGGTATGAAAAGCCAACGCTCTTTCTTGGGGGGGAGAAATCGGAATTCATCCGGAAGGAATACCACGACGTCATTCACGCCTGTTTTCCCCTGGCGGCAATCAGGATGATGGCCGGTGCCGGACATATGCTGCACGCAGAGCAGCCGGACAAGGTGGCCGCGGTTATCGCCGAATTCCTGCGCGCCTGACTGTCCCGCATAAAGTATACTTCACCGCTCGAACACGGCCGGTTACAATGTGCGGCCTTTTTCATTCGGAGATTCCCCGATGCCCGGAAAAAAAATCAGGAAAGTCGTGCTCGCCTATTCCGGCGGGCTCGACACCTCGGTAATACTGGTGTGGCTCCGGGAAAAATACGGCTGCGAGGTTGTCACGTTTACGGCGGACATCGGCCAGGGCGAGGAACTGGCACCGGCACGGGCCAAGGCGAAAAAACTCGGCGTGAAGGAAATCTGTATCGAGGACCTGAAGGAAGAATTTGCCGGCGAGTTCGTGTTCCCCATGTTCCGCGCGAATGCCCTTTATGAAGGCGAATACCTGCTCGGCACCTCGATCGCGCGACCGCTGATCGCCAAGCACCTGGTGAAGATCGCGAAAACGACCGGGGCAAACGCCATCGCACACGGCGCCACCGGCAAGGGCAATGACCAGGTACGGTTCGAGCTAGGGGCCTACGCGCTCAGTCCCGGTATCCGGATCATCGCGCCCTGGCGCGAATGGGATCTCGTCTCGCGCGGGAAGCTCCTGGAATATGCCGAAAGCCACGGGATCGCCGTCGAGGCCAGGCGCGACGGGGGTTCGCCCTACTCCATGGACGCCAACTTGCTGCACGTCTCCTACGAAGGCGGGCCGCTGGAAGATCCCTGGCAGGAACCCGAGGAAACCATGTGGCAGCGGACGGTATCGCCGGAGAAGGCGCCGCAGAAGGCGGAGACCGTCGAGATTACCTTCGCCAGGGGCGACGCCATTGCGGTCAACGGCAAAAGGATGTCGCCTGCCAGACTGCTCGCAAAGCTCAATGCGCTCGGCGGCAAACACGGCATCGGCCGCACGGACATCGTCGAGAACCGCTACGTCGGCATGAAGTCGCGCGGTTGCTACGAAACGCCGGGCGGGACCATCCTGATCCGGGCGCATCGCGCCATCGAGTCGATCACGCTTGATCGCGAGGTCGCCCACCTGAAAGATGAACTCATGCCACGCTATGCGAGCCTGATCTACAACGGCTATTGGTGGAGCCCGGAGCGCGAGACCCTGCAGGCGATGATCGACGAGACCCAGTCACGCGTCAACGGCACCGTGCGCCTCAAGCTTTACAGGGGCAACGTGATGGTCACCGGCCGCAAATCCGTTTCCGACAGTCTGTACGATGCCGGCCTCGCGACCTTCGAGGACGATGCAGGCCGCTACAATCAGAAGGACGCGGAGGGGTTCATCCGGCTCAATGCCCTCAGGCTGCGGATTCGGAAAAAATAATTAAAGGG
>CAZXGW010000172.1:0-3989 GCA_964640355.1 uncultured Enterobacteriaceae bacterium | reverse complement strand
GAAGCGCAGGGTCATCCGGTCCGACTCGCCAATGGCGGTATACCTGGCAATGCAGCGGTGTTTTTCCGATCCCGTTTTCATCCCTTCGCAGAGCCGCAGCGTCGGCGGCAGCGTCCACACGCCAGCTTCGTGATCCCGGGCATCTTTCGGATTGGCGTTGATCCCGGATGACTCCTCGAACCTGAATCCCACCGCCTCGGTGAGTGCGATCACAAACTCCTCCGTGACGTAACCGGATTTGATCATCTGTTCGATCGACATACCCGGCGCAGCACGGTGCTCGACAATCCCGAGTATCCCGCCCGGCTTCAGGGTCCTGTAAAAAATCTTGAGCATCGCCTCGGTGTAATCGCCCTTCATCCAGTTGTGCACGTTGCGGAAGGTGAGAACGAGATCGGCCGTGCCCGGCGGGGCGATGGTGGTGCGCTCCGGAACGGAAAGCTCGGTAACCACCACGTGATCGTAAATATCGGGGCGCATTTCCAGCTTTTCCATGAACTCCTTGTGCATTTCCCTGCGCCACTCCGGCGTCCTGTCTGCGGTCATGGCGAAACTGGCGGCATAATAAATCCCCCGGCCCCGCAGCACCGGCGCCAGGATTTCCGTGTACCAGCCCCGGCTCGGCCATATCTCGACCACGGTCATGTCCGGCTCCAGGCCGAAAAACTTCAGGGTTTCCTTCGGGTGGCGGTATTGGTCACGCGCGGCAAACAGGGGATCGCGATGATCGCCTGCAAGCGCCCTGTCAATGAGTTCATCGACGGTTTCCGCGCGCGGGGCGGATACCGCCGGGACCGTGCAGAGGATAAAAAGACAGCTGCGCAAAAGACGCTGAATCATGCTGGATGAAGACACCGGCGAGAGGAGTTGATATTCCGTTCTTATGGTTCGATTATACCGGGAATCAGCCCGATTGAAATTACCGCAAGATGATCCTGGAAGACTCTCTCGAGACAGCACCGCTTCCGCGTTACACCCGGCGGCCGTTTCCACCCTACCGTTACGTCCCGGGGAAAACGCCTCACCCCGTGCGCGATCCCGCGGGACATTCCTTTAACAGGCCGCCAGAGCAGCCGCCTGAATTCAACCCGGAAGACTGGCGTTCCTGTGAACAGTACCTGTATGGCATCGATCTGTTCAACCACGGTTACTGGTGGGAGGCGCACGAGGCGCTGGAGGCGGTCTGGATCGCGGCGGGCAGGAAGTCAGGCACCGGTTTGTTTATCCAGGGGCTCATCCAGGTCGCCGTCGCCCACCTTAAAAAACACCAGGGATTCGGGGACACGGCGCAGCGCATGGCAAAAGAGGGTCTGGACAAAATGAAACATTGCCGGAGTCCCCGCCTGGGTATAGAGCTTGATGTTTTTCGCTCCGCTGTTACATTATATTTCTCCGGTAAACGCGCAACACCGGTTAGGATCAGGCTGGCTGACCTTGACTGAATTCCATGAGTGAATACAACCGCAAAACGGGCATCCTGAAGCTGACCCTTGAAGATGCCCACGTCTACCACTCGACCGCCGACCGCAAGCCGGACGAGTTCCCGCCGATGGAATTTTACGCCGGAAAACTCCGCGACTTCGGGTACGAAGTCATCGACGTAAAGGAAGACTACCTGGAAGTCAGGGCACCCCAGAACGAAGTCTGGGAACTGCTGAGCGGGCAGCATGCCTATCTTTGAACGCCGGTAGCACTGGCGGCCGGTACGGCGGGACATGACCTTCCGGTTACGCACACTCGCCCTGTGGTCGCGCACGCCGTTGCAAACGCGTTGCCCGAAATCTTCAGGGCCCGCCCGCCTGCGCGATGCAGTCAGAAAACTTGCGCGTTCCATCCTGCTTGTCTCCAGCCTGCATTGTGCAGGCACCTCCGCGGAAGATCCTCCCCCCGGCGCGCCTGATGTCCCAGGCAAGGCCGTCCTGAAAGCCGTTCACAGCGGTGAACTGCGCCAGATCATGCGGCGCCTGAACAGCATCGCCTACGAGCGCGAATTTACCCAGCTCGAACTCGATCGCCTGCGCGCGAGGCACATCGAGACACTGGTGGAAACCGTAGGCGAACTGGTAAGAACCGCGGAAACACTGCCGGAGATAACCGAAGACGGCCTGAACGAAAATGACCTGGTGACCTTCAGGGCACTGGCCAACCAGCTTTACACGGAAACGACGGGATTGCGGAATGCCGTAAGGGAAAACAATTACGCCGCCCAGGATGCCGGCTACCGTCGGCTGCGCGAAACCTGTACCGCGTGTCACAACCTCTTTCGCGACTGGTGAGACGCGCGGCCTGCATCACGCATGAGAAAAACCGCCGCGACAAACTTTCTTTTCGTTTTAATTTCGCTTCCCGCGGCCACGCCCGGCGTGTGCACCGGTGGTCCGCTCGACGGCCTGGATTTCTCCGTCGGCGGCCGCGTCAAGATCGACGCGATATACAATGACGAAAGCACCGGTGGCAGCAAGACCAACAGGAGCGACCTGGTCTTTTCACCCGGCAGCATTCCCGTACCGGGCAGGGGAGAGGAAGAACTCGACCTGAACGCCCGCGAAAGCCGGCTGTGGGCGACCGCCCGCCTGCCCGTATACGGCAGGGAACTGGCGGGCTACGCGGAGATCGATTTCTTTGCGATAGACAGGACCAGCACCGGCCAGCCGCGCCTCTCCAACAGGCCGAGACTGCGGCACGCCTACGCGAGCTTCGGCGGTTTTACGGCGGGGAAAACCTACACGACGTTCATGAACGTGTCGGCCTACCCGGAATTGAACGACACCAATGGCCCCCTCGGCATAATCAATGTCAGGCAGGAATTGATCCGCTTCGAGGCTTTCTTCGACGGCGGCATCCTGTCGATCGCCGTGGAAGAACCGGATTCGACGCTGGCGTTGAATGACGGGAGCGGCATCGCGCCGGAGGATGACATGCCGGACTTCGTCACGAAAATCGAAATCAACGGCGGGTGGGGCAACTGGACGCTGGCGGCGATGGCCCGCGAGATACGCAATGACGGCACCGTGGCGGCGGATGCGGAAGACGGGGAGTGGGGCGGGGCGATCAGTGTGGCGGGGCGCATTCACCTTCCCGGGCGGGATAACATCCGCTTTACGGCGAGTTACGGGAATACCCTGGGCCGATACCTGTCATTCAACGTGTTTGACGACGGGGTTGCCGGCGATACGGGAAATATCAACCTGTCGGAAATCGCCGGAGGCTACCTCTCCTATCAGCACTGGTGGACGGAGAATCTTCGTTCCTCGATAACCGCAGGCTATGCTGAAGCGGATTATGACACTCCCGTGGCGGCGGCGGGTTTTGACAAATCATTCTACTCGACGCATCTCAACCTGATATGGAACCCGACGCTGAAAGCGTCCATTGGCCTCGAATGGCTGCACGGGCACCGGGAACGCCTGGATGGCAAAGAGGGCGATCTGAACCGCCTGCAATTGACCGCGATCTACAAATTCTGAGGCGACCGCCGTAAAACCCTGATCCCCGTGGTGGATGATACTTTTTCCTTTGCAACGACAGTCGGCCCTGTCGAGATTGTCGCCGCCGGGCCGGAGGGCCCGCCTTTCGCGGTTGATGCCGTCGTCGAGGAACAGGATACCTGTCTCATGCTGGGAACGGAGGCGGTCATGCGGGATACGCGCGAGAGCTACCCTCTGCTCGTGAAAAAAATGATCGGGCAGAAACCGCGGGCTATGAGCGAAGTCATCGTGACCGGCGACCGGCCATTGAGATTGACGGCCATCGTCTATGACATCGATCAAAAAACGATTTGCAGGGAAGATTGGATCAGCGACGCGCTGAAAAATATCTTCAATCTGTGCAGGAAACACAAGGTGAGATTCCTGGCGATGCCGTTGCTCGGCACATTGCATGGAAAGATCGGGAAAGAGCAGTTTCTCGACCTGCTGAAATCCGCCCTGTCAGGCTGTAACAGCGTTTATCCGGAGAAAATATGGCTCGTTATCAAAAGCGGCGAATGG
>CAZXGW010000171.1:0-3993 GCA_964640355.1 uncultured Enterobacteriaceae bacterium | reverse complement strand
TGGGGGTGAACACTAATCCTGTCAGCTGAATAACGAGCAGTGATCCAGGAATTGCATGATAAAGATTGAATTTGCCGGGAGACGGGACGCCCAAATCATTTCCGAGATGTCCCGGGACTTTATCGAAACCGGCCTGGACTGGCGATGGCGCAGCGGGCGCGTCTTGCGCGCTATCCGGAACCCCGACACCTCCGTCATCAAGGCATTGATCGATTCGAGGTTTGCCGGGTTTGCCATCATGCGTTTCGGCCGGGAAGAAGCGCACCTCGATTTGATCGCGGTTCATCCGGCTTATCGCCGCCAGGGCGCCGGTCTGGCGTTGCTGTCCTGGCTAGAGGAATCCGCGCTGACGGCGGGGATTTCCATCGTGAGACTGGAGATTCGCGAGTCAAATATAGGCGCAATGAAATTCTATGCGCGCCAGGGATACCAGCAGGTACGGCGCGTCAGACGATATTACTGCGGCCGGGAAACGGCGATTGAATTGGCGCGGGATCTATGGTGCGGCGTTTCGATCAATGCGTTCAGAAACGACGGATTTTATAAAAGCAATGGACGGTGAAAAAAGACTGGGCAATGAGCGATGAGTGCTGAGTAAAAAGTCACCAGCCACCGATTTACTTGAGATACCAGTAGGATGGAAGCGTTTGTAATCGTGGATCGTCCACCGGCCCGCCGACGGTGAAGTGATACAGGCTCTGCCAGCTGTGATCGGTGATGCCCAACAGCTCATGCATGGCGTCGTCAAAAAAACAGCCGATGCCCGTGGAACGAATACCCGCCGCCTCGGCTTCGAGATACAGGATCTGACCGATCAACCCTGTTTCCCAGTACAGGCGTGGATAGAATGGCGCCCCGTACCGGTTGAGGCCGGCGTCGAATTCCGCCAGCATGCCGAGGGCGAACGCGCCGTCCGCCGCGATGTCCTGGTGACAACTGATTATCCTCGCGGCATCAAGTGCATCGCCTTCCTGCAGCAGATAGAGGTGAAGAAACTCCGGGCAACCTTCAGGCCTGGTCCAGCGGAATTCAGGGCGCAGCGCCTTTTTCAGGGAAGGCAGGTGAGACGAATCCCTGGCAAGCAGGTACAGGCCTGCCGCGAGACCCTCCACGCGATGGATGAAAACGGCGAGGGAAACACATGCCCGCCAGGGCAGAACTGCCGTTATGTTTTTCCCCGTATGCGGCGAGGCATGCGCCATCATCCGGTAAAACGCTTCCCGGCTGATGGCGGTGCGCCCGTCCATCGCCAGCGCGCTCCGGCGCTCGCGGATGATCCTCCGCGCCGACACCTGCCTGTCTTCAGGGAATTCCTGGCGACTGGTGAGTACCTCCGCATGACGGGAATGCCGGTCCGGACGATTATCGTCGTCATAGCGGCATGCCCTGGCAACGGCGTCAATGATCGGCCATTCATGATGATGGCCGCTCAGGGTGTTGGGTTGGCCCTCAAATTCCGTTTTTTCGAGACGCGCAAGCATTGCCGGTGAAAGATGAACGTCGGGTTCCGCCGGTGTCGCTTGTTCACCGGCCGGCCAAATCGCCAGCAGGCAATCCGGATGTTCCGCCTCGACGCCCTCCTGCCGGTCGAGTCCCAGCAGGGTCGCCAGTTCGCCGTCCGTAACAGACGGGATCAGCCGGGTCTTCCAGCCGAGCGCCGCGGCGGCAAACGTGAGGGCGCCGATGGCATGACCCGCATCGTGGTGACAGTAACGGAAGGCGCGTTCTCCGTATTTCCACGATTCGCGCCAGTAAATCGAGGCCAGGGCAACAAGGAGGGAATTTTCCGGCAGCTGTTTCCGGATATCGTCCCATTCCCTGGCCGCGAGGGTGACCCGCCGCTCCAGCGCATGGTCGTACGCTGAATAATGATAAACGGCCGCCTCCGTGCTTGCATCTTTAATGGGGCCGGCAACGAGGTAGGCCTCGGTGGGATGGAGATCGCCGCTCGAGGGATTGACGCGCAGTGACCAGCGGGTCCCGCCCGCCTGTTTCCAGGCGGAGATGGCAAGGCTCTCGTAGAAGAGACGGCTGATGGAATCGCGATCCACGGGAGCGGGGGGTTCCCTTCGCGCGGCGAACAGGGAATCGTAGGTGGGCGCATCGGTGGGCGGGGTATGCGCGAGGGGCAGCCTGGCTGATTGATCGTAACGCCGGAACGGATTGGGCTGGCTCTTCCAGTCCAGGTAGCCCAGTGAATGCGCGTAGCGATGCAGGTGATGTTTGGTCCGATCGTGATACTCATACACCGCAGCAAGATCGCGGTTGTTATCCTGTATTGCGGGTGTTTTTTCCAAGCGGATTCACCGGCCGGATGATTCGGTATATGAATGCCACAGAGTATAGTTCCGGTTCCGGGTATCAAGGTAAATCTCTCTTTCTTGCGGGCGGGTCAACCTGATGACGTATCGTTCCTGGAGTTCATTCCATCCCCCGCTGCGCCGATCGAGACGCCCCCGCTATGGCGTTGCCGTGAGATATGGTATAATCTGCCTTCATTAGCGCTGTTTGCTGCGTGTCCTGTCCGGTGGTTCCTTGCGGTGTATACGGCATCCCCTTCCGCGATCTCACACAACAATCTGACTGCTAATACATTGTAAATCTTATAGTTTAAGAGGTAACCAGCATGGCTACAGGTAAAGTAAAGTGGTTTAATGACAGCAAGGGCTACGGGTTTATAACCCCTCTGGACGGAAGCAGCGACGTGTTTGTCCATCACAGCGCCATCAAGGCCGACGGCTACAAGTCGTTGTCCGAAGGGCAGCAGGTGACATATGACGTCCAGCCCGGTCCGAAGGGTCCGAGTGCAACGAACGTCATACCACAGTAAAACAGCGGCCGGAACAAAAGTAACGGTCCAGAAGCCCCGCCCCGGCGGGGCTTTTTTATGCCCCGCGTAAAGGTGATGTTCCCGTCGCTGCCGTGTAAAATCCGTTTTTCATTGATCTTTGGTCTTTCCGTTTCTCGGGGGTATTCGCCATGACATTGTCAATGTATCAGGCCTCGGTGCCGGTGTTTATCCGCATGCTGAACAACCTGGCCGGCTTCCTTAAAAAAGGCGAGGCACACGCGAAAGACAAAAAGTTTGAAACGGATGTCCTGATCAACGGCCGTCTTGCGCCGGACATGTTTCCGTTGTCAAGGCAGGTCCAGATTGCGTCGGACGTCGCCCGGCGCTGCGTGGCGAGGCTCGCAGGCGTTGAGCCGCCGAAATACGAGGACAACGAGAAGACCTTTGCCGAGTTATACGCGCGGATTGACAAAACGATCGCTTATCTGCAGGGATTCAGTCCTGAACAGGTGGACGGCACAGAGGACAAGCCGCTGACGATCGAGGTGCGCGGGAAACCCCTCGATTTTACCGGGATGACGCTGCTCCTGTTTTTCACCTTTCCCAACCTGTATTTCCACATCACCACGGCCTATAACATACTCCGGCATAACGGCGTTGATATCGGCAAGGAGGATTTTCTTGGGAAACCACCAAGCTCCGCCTGATCGGAGGGGTAAGTGCCACATGACACGGAAGGTGGCGTCCGCTGCCCGACAGTTCGGGCAAAAGTTTCATGCCCGGCCCGTCCAATGATATATTTTACAAATCCCGGTGTCAGGACTATCTTTTAACCATGCTCATCATCAACGGCCGTTCCGTGAAAAAAATCACCGTTTCTCAGGACGGGGATGAGATAGAGATCGTGCTTTCCATTGAACACCAGGAACCCGCACATATCAGGATTCCGTCAGATGAACTCGATCAAATGCTGGTCTTCGTTACCCAGGCAATAACACAGCGGGAGCGGATCCACCAGTATGATCCGAACAAGTTGTACATTCTTCCGTGCGAATGGTGGAATGTCGCAACGACTTCCGATGGTCAATGGGTGGTCATGAGCTATCGCATCGAGGGGGGCGCCGAAATCACGTTCCGCCTCCACCCGGAGGCGGCGAAACAGTTCCGCGAGGCGCTGGGTACCCTGCTGAGCGAGAGAATCC
>CAZXGW010000170.1:0-3995 GCA_964640355.1 uncultured Enterobacteriaceae bacterium | reverse complement strand
GAGGGGGAAGGGTTGGGGTGGGGGTGAAAAATAAAGCAGATCATGCCGGCACGTTGTCCCGTCAGACGTCCCCTCCCCCTCAACCCCCTCCCGCAAGGGGAGGGGGACAGATTTTGAGGCAGGTCCGGGTAAAAAGTAAATGAATAAGCCGGGGATCAGTTTCTGGATAATCTGAAACCCCGATCACCTCCGCGGAGTTCCGCGATTTAATCCAGGAACGTCTTCAGCTGCTCTGACCTTGAGGGATGCCTCAGTTTCCTGAGCGCCTTGGCTTCGATCTGGCGTATTCGCTCGCGGGTCACGTCGAACTGCTTGCCGACTTCTTCCAGGGTATGGTCGGTGTTCATGTCGATGCCAAAGCGCATCCGGAGCACCTTCGCTTCGCGCGGCGTGAGGCTTTCCAGGGCCTCGCGTGTTGAGCGTCGCAGGCCCTCGAAGCCCGCCGAGTCGCTGGGCGCCAGGATGCTCGAATCCTCGATGAAGTCGCCCAGATGCGAATCCTCGTCATCGCCGATGGGTGTTTCCATGGATATCGGCTCCTTGGCGATCTTCAGTACCTTCCGTATCTTGTCCTCGGGCATCTCCATGCGCTCCGCGAGCTCCTCTGGCGTCGGTTCGCGCCCTTTCTCCTGGAGGATCTGCCTGGATATGCGGTTGAGCTTGTTAATCGTTTCTATCATGTGTACGGGAATCCGGATGGTCCTCGCCTGGTCGGCAATGGAGCGCGTGATGGCCTGCCGGATCCACCACGTGGCATAGGTGGAAAACTTGTAGCCGCGGCGATACTCGAATTTGTCCACGGCCTTCATCAGGCCGATGTTCCCTTCCTGTATCAGGTCGAGAAACAGCAGGCCCCGGTTGGTGTATTTCTTGGCGATGGAAATCACCAGCCTCAGGTTCGCCTCCACCATTTCCTTCTTGGCGCGGCGCGCCTTGGCCTCGCCGATCGAAATGCAGCGGTTTATTTCCTTGATGTCCGAGATGGTCAGATCGCCGCTGAAGATCTCGGCCAGTTTTTCCTGGATCCTGATGATATCGTTCTGCAGCTGCTTGATGTTCCTGGCGTAAGGCTTGCTGCGCGATCGGGAGATTGATTTTGTCCAGGCGGTATTCACCTCGTTGCCGGGGAACGAGCTGATAAACTCCTTGCGCGGCATCTTGCCCTGCTTGACGCAGAGATTCATGATGTCGCGTTCCGCGCAGCGGACGATCTCGATCAGGTTCCTGACGTTGGACGTGAGAAGGTCAATGAATTTCGGCGTCAGTCTCAACTTGAGGAAGTTTTCACATAATTCTTCCTGGAGCTGCCTGGATTTCTTGTGCGCGCGCCCGTGGCGCTTGATTGAACGCGTCAGCCTGGCAAAGATTTTTTCAATGGCCTTTATGTGCGCCCGTACTTCTTCGGGATCGAGGACCGCTTCAGGCTCTTCATCGCTGTCGTCGCTTTCCTCTTCCTCGTCTTCATCCAGATCCTCGACATCGGCCGCGGAAATTTCCTCTCTGCGAGGCTCCGTCCCGGGAATGACGCCGTTACCGGTGTATTCTTCGCTGTCATTGAAGCCGATGATGATATCGCTCAGCTTCAATTCTTCGTTGACCACCGCCTTGAAGGCGTTCACCAGGCTTTCAATGGTACCGGGATAGCAGGCAAGGGCCGCCAGCACCTGGTTGATGCCCTCTTCAATCCGCTTGGCGATTTTGATTTCGCCTTCACGGGTAAGAAGATCGACTGTCCCCATCTCCCGCATGTACATGCGCACGGGATCGGTGGTGCGCCCGAATTCATTCTCGACGCTGGCCAGCGCAGCGGCCGCCTCGGCGGCCGCCTCTTCGTCCGGGCCCTCGGTACTGTCCGTCATGATCAATTCGAGGTCCGGCGGTGACTCGTAGACCGTTATGCCCATGTCGTTGATCATGTTGATGATGTCCTCAATCTGTTCCGGATCGACGATATCATCGGGCAGGTGGTCGTTTACCTCGTGGTAGGTCAGGAACCCCTGTTCCTTTCCCTTGGCAATCAGCACCTTAAGCTGGGACTGCTCATCGTCCTGCTCTATCTGATCGAGATTTTCCATATGCATGTTGGCTCGGGATTTGCTAGGATAAGTTATTGAAATAACTAAATAAAAACGCTCAACCTAAACGGTCAAGTTTAGCATATGATTATTCTGGCCGCCAGGTGAGCTAATGTTTAAGGCCGCCGGTCTCACTCCCGTAAAACCGCCGCAGGTCTTCGATATTGCGGATATCGCGGGTTTGCCGCAGCCGCTCCCGCTTCCGGTGGGCCTGCCTGATCCGGTCCATAATCGACAGAAATTCGCTCTCTATTTCATCCTGTTCCGTGAGCGGGCTCTCCATCGCCGCCAGTTCATTCAGCCTGTCACCGTATTTGCTGGCGCGCCAGTGCTCCAGGATACCGGCACAGGTGATTGACGGTTGGGCCTTGATAAAGTTCAGTAATTCCAGCAAAAAGCCCATGCCGGGCAGGTCAACCCCGGCGAGGTCCTCAGTGGGCAGGTCGAGCCGGGCGGTCCCCGGATGGTGCAACAGGAGGCGGATGGCTTTTCCAACCAGCGTCGCATCCGGCTGCCTCGGCAGAGGCCGCTGGACGCGGCGTGGCCGTGGACCGCCCGGGGGTTGCTTTTCCTTAAGCAGTAGCCCCAGTTTATCGGCCGGCAAACCGGTGTCCCGGGCGATATCTTTCAGCACGAGTTCCAGCAGGGCGCCGGCCGGCAGTTTTGTGAGGTAAGGGAGGGCCTTTTCCACCAGCAGGGCGCGTCCTTCCCGCGTCGACAGGTCGATATCCTGCTTGAGGTTGTTCAGAAGGTAATCGGAAAGGGGTAGATAACGGGACGGGTCCTCGAATTGCTTCAGGCCATGGGTGCGCACGAAGCTGTCCGGGTCCTCGCCTTCCGGCATGAACATGAAATAGACCTGGCGTCCCTCGCGGAGCAGGGGCAGGGAGATCTCGAGGGCGCGCCACGCCGCTTTCCGCCCGGCATCATCGCCGTCAAAACAGAAGACCAGTTGCTGGCAATGCCTGAACAGCTGTTCCAGGTGTTCCCGGGTTAGGGCCGTACCCAGTGTGGCCACGGCGTTGCGTATCCCGTATTGGGCCAGCGACAGGGTATCCATGTAACCTTCGACGATATAGAGCCGCCCGTGGCTTTTCCGTTGCTTGCGGACCTGGTAGAGGCCATACAGCTCGCGGCCCTTGTGGAACACGGGCGTTTCCGGCGAGTTCAGATATTTTGGCGTATCGTCATCCTGCAGCACCCGGCCGCCGAAACCGATGGCCCGGCCGCGCTGGTCGCGTATGGGAAACATGAGACGATCGCGAAACCGGTCGTGGTAGCCACCCGATTCCCGCTGCACGATCATGCCGGCGCCGGCCAGGCGCCGGTTTGCGGACTCGGATCCGCCGAGGTCTTTCAACAGGTTATCCCATCCGGGCGGGGCGAAACCGAGCTCGAATTCCACCGCCACCTCCGCCGAGATCCGGCGTTTTTCGAGATACTCTTTTGCCCGCCAGGCTTCCGGGTGTTCGCGTAATTGGCGCTGGTAGTAACGAACGATCATCTCCAGGAATTCGTACAATTCCCCGGTTCCGCTTTCCTTGCGGGCGTCCCCGCCTTCGCGGGGGACGGTAAGCCCGGCCCTGCCGGCCAAGTCTTCGATGGCCTCGACGAAATTCATACCCGCATACTCCATGAGGAACGTGATCGCCGTCCCGTGCGCGCCGCAGCCGAAGCAGTGATAGAACTGCTTCTCCTGGCTCACCGTGAAGGAGGGCGTCTTTTCGTCGTGAAACGGGCACCTGGCCTGATGGTTGCGTCCGGCCCTGCGCAAGGGGACGTAACCCTCGACGACATCGATGATGTCGATCCGGGTCAACAGGTCGTCGATGAAATTCTGGGGGATAAGGCCGGCCATGAATAGGTCAAGTATAAACATTGCCGGTGACCGGGGCACGCGGCAAACCTTGTCTGTTTGAC
>CAZXGW010000169.1:0-4005 GCA_964640355.1 uncultured Enterobacteriaceae bacterium | reverse complement strand
CCTGTCCCCCAATTTCTCACCTGCCCCGTACATCGCCCCACAGGTACTTGTGCAACTGGACTTGCAGGCGGACGGGAAGCTGATCCGCCAGGATCCAGTCCGCCAGCGCTTCTGCCGGAAGTTCATCGTGGCTGGGGGAGAACAGCACCTCGCAGCGCTCGTTGAGCTGGAGCGCGCGCAGTTTACCCCGGGCCCATTCATAATCGTCGCGGTCGCAGATCACGAACTTGATCTGATCGGCCGGCGTCAGGTGCGAGAGATTGGCGTAGCGGTTTTTTCCCGCCTCGCCCGAGCCCGGCGTCTTGATGTCGAGGATACGGCACACGCGCTCATCCACGGCGGAGATATCCAGCGCGCCACCGGTCTCGAGCGACACCTGGTAACCCTCGTCGCACAACAGGCCCAGCAGGTCGATGCAGGCCCTCTGCGCGAGCGGCTCGCCGCCGGTCACGGTGACGTAGCGGGTCCGGTAACCGGCGATCGCATGCAGGATGTCCCCGATGGTCATTTTCCCGCCTTCATGAAAGGCATACGCCGTGTCGCAGTAGCGGCAGCGCAGCGGGCAGCCGGTCAGGCGGATGAACGCCGTCGGCAGGCCGGTGCGCGTGGACTCGCCCTGGATCGAATAAAAGATCTCGTTGATCACGAGCGTCTTGCACTTGATCCGGTCGACGACTTTTTTGATTGACTGGGGCGCCGGCATGCCGGTGGTTCCTGTGATCAACGGGGGGCGCCGTCGCGCTTGAGGCGGTTTTCCGCGTCCCGCGCCGCGGGGGAGTCGGGGTAGCGCTGCACGAGATCTTCCAGCACCTTTTTCGCCTCGTCGGGTTTGTTCAGCTCATAATAACTGTAGCCGATCTTGAGCAGGCCGTTGGCCGCCTTCTGGCTCTGCGGGTAATTCGTCACCAGCTTCATGTATTCGGTGATGGCGGCGTCGAACCGGCGGGTGACGTAAAACGCCTCGCCCATCCAGTACTGGGCGTTGTCGGAATACTGGCTGTCCGGGTACTTGTTCAGAAAGGTGTTGAACGCGCTGATGGCCTGGTCGTATTCGGCCTCTTTCAGCAACTGGAACGCCTGCTGGTATTCGGCCTGGGCCTTGATGGGATCCGCCGTGGCCAGCGCGGCCTCCGCGCCCGGGGCCGGCGTGACGCCGGCTGCGGCGTCAACCGCACCCTGGCTTTCCGGGGACACCGTCTCCACGGTGAGCGTGGTGCCGGCCTGTTCGCCCGCGACATCCGCCGCCGGCTCGGCGGCGGTGATGACTTCGAGCGGCGGGCTTTCTCCGGTCGCGGCACCACCGGCCGCGGGTGTCCGCCGGCCCTGTTCAATGGCGCCATGCAGATCGCCCTGGCGCGCTTTCAGCTTTTCGATTTCATGGTTGTTGACCTCGATCTGGCCGCGCAGGTCCTTGATCTCCCGCTGCAGGGACTGGAGCTGCTGCAGCATGTCGAGCAGGCCCTGGCTCTGCAGGATGCGCTCGACATTGCTCAGCCTCTGTTCGAGATCCGACGCCGCCGGTTCGCTGACCGGTGCCCTCCGGTCAGCGGCGGCAAGCGGCAGGGTCCACGCAAGCACGGCGGCACAGATGAAGGCCAGGACGCAATGGCGTATCAACGGCAGGCTCCCCCAGGCTCAGTACAGGATTTCCACCCGGCGGTTCCGGCTCCAGGCGGATTCGTCATGGCCGTTGACGGCCGGCCGTTCTTCGCCGTAGCTGACCGTCCTGATCTGTCCTGGGGATGCCCCGAGCAGGGACATCTGCCGCTGGACGGACTGGGATCGGCGCTCGCCCAGCGCCAGGTTATACTCGCGCGATCCCCGTTCATCGGCGTGGCCTTCAAGGGTCACGATGACGTTGGTATTGGCGGCGAGGTAGGCCGCGTGCGCCTCGACGGTCTTGCGGTATTCCGGCAGGATCTCGCTGCTGTCGAATTCGAAATAGATCACGCGCACGGCAAGCGGGCTGTTCGGATCATCGAGGGGACTGACACCCGCGCGGCCTTCCTGTCCCGCGGCGTAGGCCTCGGCGGCTTCACCCGCGGGTATACCCTGGTCTTCCACGGCGACGTCGCCTTCCACTTCCTGGGTGGTTTTGCACCCCCACAGGACCACGGCCAACAACACAAACAACACGGTTCTGACGTTCATACCTTTCTCCTGTTAAAACACCACTGCGTTATTGATAAAGAGCATAGCATTCTAAAGAGCCGTTTCTCATCCCGCTATATGCCGCCTCGGCGCACCGTTCACCGCGACAGGAACGGGCCCCACGCGGGTTCCCGCACCTCGCCCTCCTGCAGCGCCAGGCGCTGCTGCACCGTACCGTCGGTGGAGATGGCCGCAAGCGCCGTGCCCCGGGCACCGGTGGTGGTGTAGATGATCATGTGGCCGTTGGGCGCGAAGCTCGGGGACTCGTCCAGGCGGGAGGTGGTCAGCACGGTCATCCGCCCGGTCTCCCACTCGAGCAGCGCGATGCGGTAGGCGCCACCCTCGCCGTTGACCACGGCGAGGTACCGGCCGTCGGGAGAATATCTCGGGCGGGCGTTATAGGCGCCGCTGAAGCTCAGGCGCCGGGGCTGACCGCCGTTGACGCTGACTTCGTAGATCTGCGGGCCGCCGCCGCGGTCGGAAGTAAAAGCCAGGGTGCGGCCGTCATTAGCCCAGGCCGGCTCGGTGTCGATGGCCTCACTCTGGGTCAGGCGCCGGAACTGCCGCGACGCCAGGTTCAGGATGTAGATTTCCGGGTTGCCGTCCTTGGACAGGGTCAGCGCCAGGCTGTTGCCGTCCGGGGACCAGGCCGGCGCGCTGTTGATGCCCGGGTTGGAAGCGATCTTTTCGCGTTTGCCGGTGAGGATATCCTGGATATAGACGGCGGAGTTCTTGCCTTCGAAGGAGACGTAGGCGAGTTTCCGGCCGTCCGGGGACCACGACGGCGACAGCAGGGGTTCCGTGGATTCGAGCAGTATCTGCGGGTTGTAACCGTCGGCGTCGGCGATCTGCAGGGTGTATTTTTTGGTCCCGTCTTTCTTCTCGTTGACCGTGATGTACACGATCCGGGTGGCGAACGCGCCGCGCACGCCGATCAGTTTTTCATAGATGATGTCGCTGATTTCATGCGCCGTGCGCCTTAACTGCTGTTCGCTGGAAGGGATGCGGAAGCCCGCGATCTGCTGCTCCTTGTAAACGTCCACCAGCCGGAAGTCGACGATGTACTCGCCGGTGTCGGTCAGGTTCAGCCGGCCGATGACGAGATTTTCCATGCCGAGCAGCCGCCAGTCCCTGAAGTTGATGTCCTGGAAGTCGGCCGGGCGCTGCGGCAGGTCCGGCTCGTCCATGGCCGCGAACCGGCCGCTGCGCGCCAGGTCGTTCGTGATGACGGCGGCGAGGTCCATGGGCGGCAGGGATGACGCCTGGGACCAGCCGAAGGGCACGATGGCGACGGGAATCGGGTCCTTGACGCCCCGGTCGATGATGATCTCGATGGCGGCGGCGGGGCCTGCGGCCAGCAGTGAGGCAAGCAGCGCAAGTATCGGGAATGGATTTTTTCTCGGCACGTTTTTCTTCCTAGGGTTTGAAGGTAAAGGTGGCATCGCGCAGGTTCAGCCGCTCAAAGATATTGATGTCCTCCGGCACCGGCAGGGGCGAGGCCTTCTGCACGGCGGTCAGCGCGCGCCGGTCGAAGATGTCGTTGCCGCTGCTCTGGCTGATGGAGGCGCTGACCACCTCGCCGCTCGGCAGCAGTTTGACGTTGAGTTTGCAACTGAGGTTCTCCGGCAGGCCCGTCAGGTTGAAATACTTCGTTATCTTCTCGTTGATCTCGTTGCCCAGCTTCGCGATCATCCGACTGTCGCTTTCTTCCCGGAGCCGCGTTTCTTCCGCCGCGAGTTCCCTGTCCATCTCTTCCTTTAATTTCTGTTCGGCCTCCTTGCGCTTGCGCTCTTCCTCCTGCCTGATCTTTTCCTCGGCCAGGCGCTTCAGTTCCTCTTCCTTCTTCCGGCGCTC
>CAZXGW010000168.1:1232-4024 GCA_964640355.1 uncultured Enterobacteriaceae bacterium | reverse complement strand
CTTAATTTCAGTGTAATCCTTCTGTTTCCTGAATTCCCTTTCCAATTAAGTATACTGTCCCCCGAATTCTCTGTCCCCCGAATTACCTCAGTACTTGAAGCTCACCCAGGCCCAGAAGCGGCTGAGATCGAACGCCTGGCCGCCTGCCGAATTGCGCGCCAGGTTGAGGGCGTTGGCGTCGGCCTGGTAATCGGAATACTTCAGTCCCACCATAAAACGCTGGAGGAATGTTTTTTCCATTACCACGTCCCATTCCGTGCCGTAGTCGTAGTCGTCCCGATCGGAATTCAGATCATGATAGACGGCGGTGATGTTTACTCCCTGGATGATGGTTTTCAGGGTAACAAATATGTCCTCGATGCCGTCGCCCGGCGTGATCAGAAAGCGATCGGCCCAGCCCTGGAAGGCGTGATTCGTGCCCAATGGCGTCTGGAACGATTCAACGCCGCCGTCACCGCCCAGAAGTTCGTAACTGCCCTTCAGGGTAATGGTTTCCACCGGCTTGCCGAGGGTGAAGGTCGCGCCGAGTTCCCCCAGCCCGTAGTCAACGCCAATGTCATTCGGGTTGTCGCCGTAGTCGTGCTGGCGGGCGTATTCCGCGGTGTAGAGCACCTTGGCCCGCGGCGTCAGCGGCCTTGCGCCCTCGAAGCGCAGGCCGTAGGTCTGGGTGGAAAACCGCTTTGACACCGCGCTGGAAAAATCGAGCAGGTAGGCATAGGGCTCGAACTTGCCGAAGCTGAAGCCCGTGTACTGTACATTGAACAGGTGGCTGTCCATGCGGAAATCGCTGCGATCCGGCAGGCGGTTGTCCTCACCGAAGATCCGGTTCACGTTCCAGGTGTAGCTGTAATCGGCCACGGTATCGGGCAGGTAGCGGCTGGTTACGCGCAGGGCGTCGAAGCTCTGCCAGTTCTGCCGCCACAGGATGTTGCCGATGTAGCGGTGAAACGGCGCCTGCCGGTGTTCGATCTCCTGGCGGCCCAACCGGATCACCGATTGCGGGATGCCTTCAAAGCGCAGGTTCGCCTGTTGGATCTCGAGGCCCTGTGGATCGACCACCGCGGCGCGATCCGTGACGCCGTTGCTGCCGCCGTCATTGAACTTTTCGGCCCCGATGACGCGGATATCCTCGAGCTGGAAATAGGCGCCGAAGTTGTAAAACAGGCCGGTGTTAAACCCCAGGGCGGTGCGCAAGGTGTGGGCATAGGCATCCTTGAGCGGCGGCGAAACTTGTCCGTCATCGGCGTATTCGAAGCGGTAGCGCAGGTACAGGTCCACCTTGCCGTTTCTGAGAACATCCCGGAACGGATCGGGGGCGGAAAAGTGCGTTTCCCCTGCCAGGACCGCGTTCGGGATCAGCAGCAACAGCAGGACGGCAAGGTGCAGGGCGCCGCTGATGCCTGGAATGCCGGCGCGGTGCATGTTGGCGGCCCGCGGTTCAGGGGGCCGCGGCGTGCGGGCAGACAAACGTGTCGCTGCCGGCCTCGGGGTCGGCCAGGCGCGCATGGATGGGAAACGGCGTAATCCCGAGACGGGCCGTTTCCGCATGAATCACGCGCAGCAGGCTCGAGGCCAGCGCGCGATAAAAAGGCGCGGGGGCGTATTCGTCAAGAAATCCGGCCCAGCCGTCGATCCAGGCGGCCAGGTGTTCCTCGAGAAACTTGTTCCGGGCATCGCGGGTAATCTCGAGTTCTTCGCCAAGCCCCGCGTTTATGGCATACGCCTCCTTGAGAGAGAGGATGCTCATGAATTCGAGTTCGACCGCGAGATGATCCTCGGGCACAGCATCCGCCTTGGTCCGCGGCTGAACCTTGAAGGCATGATAAAAACCGGAGATGTCCGCGATCTGGGCCGCCTTGCCGAGCAGGCGGGCGGCATCCCCCCACGAGGTTTCGGTGAGCGGGCAGCAGGCGGCGGGGCCGAACAGCCGGACATATTCGCCGGCCAAATGCGCCGGATCGGCGCCCCGGAGGTCCGCAAGTGCCCCGGCCAGATCGTCCCGGATCGCGTCCGGCCATTCGCCGTTCCAGCCGAGCAGACAGTCCCAGCGGTTTTCCAGCGCTTTCAGCGAACCCGGCGCAGGATAACAAAAGGCTTCAGCCAGCAGGCCGTAAACCCCCGCGCGCAGCAGCGCTGCACCGACCTCGTTGCCGGCCGCGGTAGTCACTCGGCTAGTCGGAACGGCACCCAGGACGACCAGGCCTTGCGCGCGCCCACTTCCCGGTGCCCGCCTTCCCACACGGCGAAGGCGACCACCGTTTCCCCGCCCGCCGCGAACTGCACGCTGTTTGCGCTGAACGGCGTCATCGGGTGGGTGAACACGACGCGCCAGTGCCCGTCTTTCCAGATGCCCCGGCCGTCGGCATCCTGGTCCTCGGGCAGCGCCGTCAGCGTGCCGAAACCCTCGGCCGTCTGTTCAAGGACCGGGGATTTCCCGTGCGGATGCGATATCAGGTTATCCGCGCCGATGGCCCCCATGTAGGGACGCGCGTCGGTGGCGCGCAGCATTTCGTCGGGATAGATATCCACGAGCGTGTTCGGGTAAAGGTCCCTTACCCCGGGCTCTCCCTCTTCAAGATCGCGCTGGAAGGCCGCCCGCCATTGCCAGATATCCACGCGCCGCCCCGGATTACCCATCATCGGGCTCGGCAGCTCGTCCTTCTTGTACACCACCGGAAATTCGACGGCCACCTGGTCGCCAAACTGGTCGGACACGATGAAATCGCTTTTCGTTTCGTCGGGCCATTCCACCAGCACGCCCACCCAGGCGCCGTTGTGGACGGCGCGCACCA
>CAZXGW010000168.1:0-1132 GCA_964640355.1 uncultured Enterobacteriaceae bacterium | reverse complement strand
TTGGTCCGGTAGCTGTCGTGCTTTTCATCATAGACGGCCCGCACGTGCACCGGCTCGCGCAACGGGACATGCAGGATCTCCCTGCCCTTCTCGTCGTAGGCATAAACCGTATCGCCCCTGACCTTGAAGTGGTGCGTGATCTCCGGGGTGGCGCCGAAAAGCAGCAGGGCGCCGAGCAGTTGCTTGTCATCCCGTGCTGTTCGATAGGTGGCGATGGCCTCCTCCACGCCCCAGCCGAACATCTGGTACAGGTACTTCGGCGGCACGTGCACCGGCGGGATGTAGTAAACGTTCGGCTCCAGCCCGAATTGCGGATAGATGGGTTTCGCCACTTTCGCGATGTGCACGAGGTAGTCCATGGGGTTATCCTCGCGCGCCTTGTCCGGCGTGGTGATAAAGCCCTGCAGGCGGATCTTGCCGATGCAGGTGATGGTGCACTGGGTCTGGCGGTTATTCTCGATGGCGGGATAGCAGCCGATGCATTTTTCCGAAACGCGGGTCATCGGGTTGAAATAGACCTTTTTGTACGGGCAGCCCCTGACGCACTCGCGGTAACCGCGGCAGCGGTTCTGATCGAGCAGGACGATGCCGTCCTCCTTGCGCTTGTAGATCACCATCCGCGGGCACGAACCCAGGCAGGCGGGATAAGTGCAGTGATTGCAGATCCGCGGCAGGTAGTACATCCACTGCATGTGCGGGGTGTTGAGAAACGCCCCCTGCGGCATGTCGCCGAGCGAATCATCCTCGCCGATGTTCGGGTGCGCGTAATCGAGATCATCCGGCAGGTAACCGAGCACGCGCTCGCCCTGCGGTGCGCTTTCAAACAGGGTCTTGCCCTGGTACGGAAACGCGCCCATGTCCTGGACGCCGTGCTTCTCCAGGATTTTCACGTCCCAGCCGAGGGGATAATAGCCGTAGGGTTTGCTCTCGACATTGTTCCAGAACATGTATTCCTGGCCCCGCCCCGGTGTCCACGTGGTCTTGCACGCCACCGTGCAGGTCTGGCAGGCGATGCATTTATTGGTGTCCATGATCATCGCGAACTGTTTTTGCGGGCGCGCGTCCTCGTAGGGGTAATCCATCTCCCGCCCGATCTGCCAGTTGTAAACTTTTGCCATCGCTGCTCCCCCGG
>CAZXGW010000167.1:0-4025 GCA_964640355.1 uncultured Enterobacteriaceae bacterium | reverse complement strand
TGATGATCTCGCCGCTCTCCACGAACAGGGGCACCTTGACAGTGGCACCTGTTTCCAGAACGGCCGGCTTGGAACCGCCGGTGGCGGTATCGCCGCGGACGCCGGGATCGGTCTGCTTGATTTCAAGCATAACAAAATTCGGGGCGGCCACGGCCAGCGGCGCGCCGTTCCACAGGGTGACCACGCAGATCTCCCCGCCTTTCAGCCAGCGGGCCGCCTCCGCCATGACGGTTTTGCCGGCGGCATGCTGTTCATACGTTTTCTGATCCATGAAATGCCACGAGTCACCGTCCGTGTACAAATACTGCAATTCGAGATCGACAACATCCGCCCCTTCGATGCTGTCGCCGGCCTTGAACGTCCGTTCGATCACGCGGCCGGTTTTCAGGTTGCGCAGCTTTACGCGGTTGAACGCCTGCCCCTTGCCCGGCTTGACAAATTCATTTTCCAGGATGGTGCAGGGATCGCCGTCAAGGATAACCTTGAGGCCGGCCTTGAATTCATTCGTGTTGTATGTCGGCATCGCTCCCTCTTTGCTGGTATTCTTCCGGCACTTTATATGAAACCTTGAAGGTTGTCCCCCATGCAGCCACTGCAGAGACAGTACGATTCCAGGGAGATCTGGAAACAACCCCGCGCCTTGCTGGACAGTCTCGGTCTGTCCAGGCACGCCTTCCGGCTCGCGCACGAGACAGCGCTCTCCTTTCCCATGCGGGTGCCGGCGGCGTTCGCTGATCGCATGGTGAAAGGCGATCCCGACGACCCCTTGCTCCGCCAGGTACTGCCCGTTGCGGAAGAAGAATATGCACAGGAAGGTTACAGCACCGATCCCCTTGCCGAACACGCCCACCAGCCGGTACCGGGGCTTCTGCACAAGTACAGCGGCCGGGTGTTGCTGGTCGTGACCGGTGCCTGCGCCATTCACTGCCGCTACTGTTTCCGGCGTCATTTCCCTTACGCCGATGCGAATCCGCTGGCCGGTCACTGGGGCGAGGTGATGGCCTACCTTAAGCAGGATAAAAGCCTCAGCGAGATCATCCTGAGCGGCGGGGATCCGCTGACGCTCGACGATGCGAAGCTGGCCGTGCTGGTTTACCAGCTCGCTGAAATCCCCCATCTCGAACGGCTGCGCATCCACACGCGCATCCCCGTCGTCCTGCCGCAACGGATCGGCGCCGGGCTGGTGGCATGGCTCCGGGGCACCCGCCTGCAGCCGGTCATGGTCGTGCATGCCAATCATGCCCGGGAAATCGACGCGCGGGTGGACCGCGCTATTTTCCGGTTGCGCCGCGCCCAGGTGCCCGTGTTCAACCAGTCCGTCCTGTTGAAAGGCGTGAACGATTCTGTCGATGCCCTGGCCGATCTCAGTGAGCGGTTGTTTGCGGCCGGCATTATTCCCTACTACCTGCACATGCTGGATCCCGTTCAGGGCGCCGCCCATTTTGAAGTGCCGGAAGATCGGGCCAGGCAACTCATGGACGGCCTGCGCCGGCGCCTGCCCGGCTACCTGGTTCCGCGCCTGGTCAGGGAACAACACGGCATTGCCAGCAAGATCCCTCTTTAAAAAATTCAGAAACATAAAGGGGTCAGAGCCCTTTTCGTGGGAAAAGGGCTCTGACCCCTTTATGAGTGGTGGATTACCGGTTGGCCGTAACCGCCATACACTGTACGTGGCGGAAACCACGCGGCAGCAGGCTGCCTCTTCTTCCGCGTTCGCCTGCGTAATTCGCCAGATCCGCCGGTTTCAGGACCAGCTTCCGCTGGCCCGAATGGATGACCAGGTTGCTGTCCACCGGCACGGCCGCCAGTGCCACCACGTATTCCTCGCGGGTTTTGAACTTCGCCGGCGGTATCTGAATGATCTTCAGACCCTTGCCCCTCGCCAGCACGGGTAATGCCTGCAGGGGGAAGACCAAAAGGCGCCCGGATGAGGAAATCGCTGCTGCGAGATCCGTTTGCCTGTCGCTGACCACGGACGGCGCCAGGGCGGTGGCGCCCTTCTGCAGGGAAACGACCTGTTTGCCGCTTTTATTTTTGGTGTTGAGGTCCCCGAGTCTCGCCACGAAGCCGTATCCACTGTCTGTACCCAGCAGGTAGAAAGCCTCCGGCGGGCCCAGCATGACGCCGGCAAAACCCGCGCCCTCCGGGGGATTAAACCAGCTCGAAGCCGGTTCGCCGAAACTGCGGGCGGAAGGCAGAAGGTGTGAAGGTAGGCAGTAGCATCGCCCGGTCGTATCCAGGAACACGCAGGTCTGGTTGCTGCGGCCCGTACCGGCTGACCGGAACGCGTCACCGGGGCGATAACTCAGGCCGGCGGGATCGACATCGTGGCCCTTCGCAGCGCGCACCAGCCCTTTTTCCGAGAGAATGACGGTCACCGGCTCGGTAGGCAAAAGCGCCGCTTCATCCAAGGCCCTGGCTTCCTCCCGCTCTCTCAAAGGCGAGCGGCGGTCATCACCGAAAGTGGCGGCATCCGCCTCCAGTTCCCGGCGGATCAAGGTTTTCAGGCGCTGCCTCGAACCCAGCACCAGTTCCAGCCCGCGTCGTTCTTTTTCCAGATCATCCCGCTCAGCGCGGATCCGCACCTCCTCCAGTTTCGCCAGGTGCCGCAATTTGAGTTCGAGGATGGCCTCGGCCTGCGGCTCCGACAGCCGGAAGCGCTTCATCAGTACCGGTTTCGGCTTGTCCTCGGCGCGGATGATCGCGATAACCGCCTCGAGATTGAGGTAGGCGACGATCAACCCGTCGAGAACGTGGAGACGCGCGCGGATCTTTTCGAGGCGATACTTCAGCCGCCGGACCACCGTCGCTTTCCGATACGCCAGCCATTCGACGAGGATGGTTTTCAGATCCTTGACCTGCGGCCGGCCGTTTGTGCCGATCATGTTCAGGTTGACGCGATACGTCCGCTCGAGCTCCGTGGTGGCAAACAGGTGCGACATCAGTTCGTCAAGATTGACGCGGCCGGATCGGGGTATCAGGACGAGTCTCGTCGGATTTTCGTGATCGGATTCATCGCGGACGTCCTCGAGCATGGGCAGCTTCTTCGCCAGGATCTGCGCTGCAATCTGCTCCAGTATCCGGCTGCCCGAACTCTGGTAGGGCAACGCGGTAATCACGATATTGCCCTCCTCCACTTCCCAAACCGCCCGCATCTTCACCGAACCCGTGCCCGTCCGGTACATGTCGATGAGGGCTTTTCCGGGCGTGATGATCTCCGCCGCAGTCGGAAAATCGGGCCCGCGGACATGTTTGCACAATTCGCTGATCGAGGATCGCGGGGCTTCGAGCAGCCGGATGCAGGCGGCAACCACTTCCCGGAGGTTATGGGGCGGAATATCGGTGGCCATGCCGACGGCGATGCCTGTCGTACCGTTCAGAAGAATACTGGGCAGCCGGGCCGGCAGCAGTTTCGGCTCGCTCAGGGTGCCGTCAAAATTCGGAACCCAGTCGACTGTTCCCTGGTCCAGCTCACTCAACAGGCTCCGGGTGTAGGGCGTAAGCCTGGCTTCGGTGTAGCGCATGGCGGCAAAGGATTTCGGGTCATCCATCGATCCCCAGTTGCCCTGGCCGTCTATCAGCGGGTACCGGTAGGTGAAATCCTGGGCCATGAGGACCATGGCCTCGTAACAGGCCAGGTCCCCGTGCGGGTGGAACTTGCCGATCACGTCGCCGACCGTGCGCGCCGATTTTTTGTACTTTGCCGTCGCCTGCAGGCCGAGCTCCGACATGGCGTAAATAATCCGGCGCTGCACCGGCTTGAGGCCGTCCCCGATGTGCGGCAGGGCGCGATCGAGGATGACGTACATGGAATAATTCAGGTAAGCACGTTCGGTGAACTCGTGCAGTGGCTGACGTTCGTGCCGTTCAAAATCAAGCTTCAGGGTCTCGGGCAATGTTCTGTCCTCCGAGGGTTACGATATCCTTGTATTGCAAATTCAACCAGTCATGACTACAGGGCAGTTCATCACGACGGGCCAGGCTTTAAGCCGACCGTCGCCGGCAGGGACGCCGGCGTCGAGCCT
>CAZXGW010000166.1:0-4025 GCA_964640355.1 uncultured Enterobacteriaceae bacterium | reverse complement strand
GGCCCTGCACCGCCGCGTGGTAGGCCAGGATGAAGCCGTCGCCGCCGTGAGCGACGCCATCCGCCGCTCCCGGGCCGGCCTGTCCGACCCCGGACGCCCGAACGGCTCGTTCATGTTTCTCGGCCCCACCGGCGTAGGCAAAACGGAACTGTGCAAGGCGCTCGCGGAATTCCTGTTTGACACCGAAGAGGCCCTGACCCGCATTGACATGTCGGAGTACATGGAAAAACACGCCGTGGCCCGGCTCATCGGCGCACCCCCGGGCTACATCGGTTTTGAGCAGGGGGGTTACCTGACGGAAGCCGTCCGCCGCAAGCCCTACAGCCTTATCCTGCTGGACGAGGTCGAGAAGGCCCACCCGGAGGTATTCAACATCCTGCTGCAGATACTGGATGACGGCAGGCTGACGGACAGTCACGGCCGGACGGTGGACTTTCGCAATACCGTCATCGTCATGACGTCCAACCTCGGCTCCGACCGGATCCAGGAAATGTCGGCTGACAGCGATTATGAAATGATGAAAAGCACCGTGCTCGAGGTGGTCTCGCGGCATTTCAGGCCGGAATTCATCAACCGCATTGACGAGATGGTCGTGTTCCACGCCCTGCGGGATGACCAGGTCCGGGCCATCGCCGATATCCAGGTCCGGCGCGTCATGGACCGCCTGCGTGAGCAGAACATGGCGCTTACGCTTTCGCCGGCGGCCATGGAATGGCTGGGCAATACGGGATTCGACCCGGTGTACGGGGCAAGGCCGCTGAAACGCGCCATCCAGAACCACCTGGAAACGCCGCTGGCGAAGGCGATCCTGGCGGGCGAGTTTCAGGCTGGTGACACCATCCAGGTCAACGTCGATCATGACAAACTGGGTTTTGTGCGGGCCAGGACCATGGCGGCATAGTCGATTGTGCACTGCAATAACCCGGTATTGACCGGCATGGCAGACCCCGGTAAATCATGCCTGGGGTGTGATCCTGGCAATCGTGCACCGTGGATATACGCTGGCAAACCAGGGCCAAACATGGCAAAGTTGTTGGCTAGGTTCACAATCTCATCTAGTATTATCCCGCAAGCAGGTAACGGTAACGGCAATGGCGGTCTCAACCAGTAAAATTCAACTCACCGGCCTCGCCAGGAAACTGGTCCTGGACGGCCTGCTTGACGAAAAGACAGCGCAGAAGTCCCTCCAGGATTCGCTCAGGGAAAAAAGTCATTTTGTCACCTACCTGGTACAGAACAAGCTCGTATCCAGCAACAAGATCGCTCTCGCTGCCGTCCAGGAATTCGGCGTGCCGCTGATTGATATCAACGCGATTGAACTGGACAAGGAAATCACCAAGCTCGTCAAGGAGGAGCTGATCAAGAAACATCACGCCCTGCCGATCTTCAGGCGGGGTAAACGCCTGTTTGTTGCCCTGTCCGATCCGACCAATCTCCAGGCCCTGGACGAATTCAAGTTTGCCGTCGGCATGGGCACGGATGCCGTCCTGGTCGAAGAAGACAAACTGGTCAAGGCGATTGACAACGCCCTCGAAGCGGCGGACACCAGCCTCGGCGACATGGCGGATGAGGATTTTGAGGATCTCGATAACCTCGATATCGCCGA
Source organism: uncultured Enterobacteriaceae bacterium (assembly GCA_964640355.1). Classification (GTDB taxonomy): domain Bacteria; phylum Pseudomonadota; class Gammaproteobacteria; order Eutrophobiales; family Eutrophobiaceae; genus CAZXGW01. Next base: position 2,419 of record CAZXGW010000166.1, on the reverse strand, counting down.
GGAGGGCGTAGCCCAGACCCAGGAGGACTCCGATCTGGATGACGCCCCTGTGGTCCGCTTTGTCAACAAGATCATGCTGGACGCCATCAAGAAGGGTGCGTCCGACCTGCACTTTGAACCGTATGAAAAGATCTACCGCGTCCGCTTCCGGATTGACGGCGTTTTGCAGGAAATCGCCAAACCACCCCTGGCCCTGTCGCAAAAGATCGCGGCGCGCATCAAGGTCATGTCGCGGCTCGACGTGTCCGAGCGCCGGGTGCCGCAGGATGGCCGCATAAAACTGAAACTCTCCAAGACCAAGGCCATCGATTTCCGCGTCAGCACCTGCCCGACTCTGTATGGAGAAAAGGCCGTCCTGCGAATTCTCGATTCCGATGTTGCCAAATTGCAGATCGACCAGCTCGGGTATGAAGACTTCCAGAAAGAACTGTTTCTGAAAAACCTGCATAAACCCTACGGCATGTTCCTGGTGACCGGACCGACCGGAAGCGGCAAAACGGTTTCCCTCTATACCGGCATCAATATCCTGAATCAAACAGACGTGAATATCTCCACGGCCGAGGACCCGGTGGAAATCAACCTGCCGGGAGTCAACCAGGTGCAGGTGGACGAACGCACCGGCATGACCTTCCCCAAGGCCCTCAAGGCCTTCCTGCGCCAGGACCCGGATATCATCCTGGTCGGCGAGATACGGGACCTGGAAACGGGGTCAATTGCCGTAAAGGCCGCACAGACCGGCCACATGGTAATGTCCACATTGCATACCAATGACGGCCCGCAGACATTGACCCGCTTGCAGGACATGGGTATCCAGGCCTTTGCAGTCGCCACGACGATCAACCTGATAACAGGCCAGCGGCTCTGCCGCCGGCTGCACCCCGAATACAAGTTGAAAATCGACATCCCCAAGGATGCCCTGCTGAAGGAAGGTTTCCTCGCCGAATGGGTGGAAACCGGCTTCACGGTATACGGCCCCGGCGATGGCGGCAGCGACTGCCCTTCCGGCTACAAGGGGCGCGCCGGAATCTACCAGGTCATGCCGATATCGGAAGCGATGAAACGGCTTATCATAGAAGGCGCCAACGCCGTCCAGCTCGCCGACCAGGCGATCTCGGAAGGCATCTGGGATATCCGCAAATCGGGGCTGAAAAAGGTGATGGATGGCGTCACCAGCCTCGCCGAAGTCAACCGCGTAACGGTGGAATAAGATGGCTGAAGCTGCGAAATCGGTAATGTTTGTCTGGGAAGGCACGGACAAGCAGGGCAAACGCGTCAAGGGTGAAATGACCGGCCAGAGCGACGCCCTTATCAAGGCCGTTCTCCGCCGCCAGGGCATCAACCCGCTCAAGGTCAGGAAAAAACCCAAGCCGCTCCTGGGCGGGGCCGGCTCGAAAAAAATCACACCGAAAGACATCACCGTGTTCAGCCGCCAGCTGGCGACGATGATGTCGTCCGGCGTACCTCTGGTGCAGGCCTTCGAGATCGTCGGCCGCGGCCATGATAACGCGGGCATGCAGGAACTCATCCTCGGCGTCAAGGCGGATGTCGAGGCGGGTGGCTCCCTTACGGACGCCCTGCGCAAGCGGCCGCTTCATTTCAACGAGCTGTACTGCAACCTGGTCGAGGCGGGGGAACACGCCGGTATACTGGAGGCGATCCTGCACAAGCTCGCGACCTACATGGAGAAAACGGAGGCGCTCAAATCCAAGATCAAATCCGCCCTGTTTTACCCCGCTGCCGTTATCGTCGTCGCCTTCATCATCGTTACCATCCTCATGCTGTTCGTGATCCCGCAGTTCCAGGAACTGTTTTCGAGTTTCGGCGCCGACCTGCCGGCCCTGACCATGTTTATAATCAACACCTCCAAGTGGTTCCAGGCCAACTGGTACCTGCTGGCCGGCGGGATTATCGGCGCGGTTTTCGCCTTCCTGGAGGCAAGGAAGCGGTCTATCGCGTTCGGTCATTTTCTGGACCGGATGTCGCTGAAAATTCCGGTCATCGGCATGATCCTGGAAAAGTCGGCCATCGCCCGGTTCGCCAGGACGCTGGAGACCATGTTCGCCGCCGGTACGCCGCTGGTCGAGGCCATGACCTCGGTGGCGGGAGCCTGCGGCAATGTCGTTTTCTACAACGCGACCATGCAGATTCGCGACGAGATTGCAACGGGCACCCAGTTGCAGGCAGCCATGCGCGATACGGGACTGTTCCCCAACATGGTCGTCCAGATGGTAGCCATCGGCGAGGAGTCCGGCGCCATTGACACCATGCTGGGCAAGGTGGCCGACTGGTACGAGCAGGAAGTGGATGATGCGGTAGACGCCCTGACCAGCCTGCTGGAACCGATGATCATGGCGTTCCTCGGCGTTGTTATCGGCGGTCTCGTGGTCGGCATGTACCTGCCGATATTCAAGATGGGCGC
>CAZXGW010000165.1:1613-4029 GCA_964640355.1 uncultured Enterobacteriaceae bacterium | reverse complement strand
GGTGATGCGCGCCCAGTTTACCTTTCTGTATTTTGTCCTGTTCCTGCTGGCCCTCAGCTCGCTGGCGGTCCTTGTCCAGTTCGGCGTTGTGACATTGACGTTTCACAAACTCGGTCTCTCTGCCGGCTCCGCCTTTCTGCTGTTGTTCGCTTCGTTGCTCGGCAGCTTCGTGAATTTTCCGCTGTTCCGGCTGCAGGCGGAATCACCGGGCATCGATGTTGAATCCCTTCTCCTGGGGCGTCTGCGCCTTGTCCCGGAGATACGCCGGGGCAGCACCGTTATCGCCGTCAATCTGGGCGGCTGCATCATCCCCGTGCTGTTTTCGCTCTACCTGCTGTTCCGTGCCGGTCCCGGTTCCGTGCCGGTGCTTTCAGGCATCGCATTCGTAACCGCGGTCAGTTACCTGTCCAGCCGTCCCGTCGCCGGTGTCGGGATCGGGATCCCGATCCTGGTGGCGCCGCTGGCGGCGGCGGTCATCTCCATTCTCGCAGGCGGGGAGGAGCGTGCCGCGCTTGCCTATATCTCCGGCACGCTCGGCGTGCTGTTCGGCGCCGACCTGCTGCGCCTGCGCGACGTCCGCAAGTTCGAATCCACGGTCGCCTCCATCGGCGGCGCCGGCACCTTCGACGGTATATTTCTCACGGGCCTCGTTGCCGTGTTACTGACATGAAAACAGGACGGATCCGGCACACACCGGCCTGAAATCACTGCATCGTACGCTGCAGCAGGCGCCTGAGGGCGGGCAGCGGCCGGGTGTTCAACACATCGCTTTTTTCCAGCCAGCCGCGGCGCGCCTGATCGATGCCGAATTTCAGGTGGCTGAAATCATTTTCGCCGTGGGCGTCGCTGTTGATGCTGATCAGCACCCCCTCGCTTTTCGCGAGCTGGCAAAAGGTGTCGGTGAGGTCCAGCCGTTTCGGCTGGCTGTTCAGTTCGAGGAAACAACCGCGTTCCCGGGCTTTCCGGATGACCCGTTCCATGTCGATCGCGCAGGGATCGCGCTCGAAAAGCAGCCGTCCCGAAGGGTGCGCCAGGATGGAGAAATAACGGTTATCCATCGCGCGCAGGAGGCGGGCGGTCTGTTTCCGCTGCGTGAGCTGGAAGTGGCTGTGGATGGCCCCGACCACGAGGTCAAGTCGTGACAGGACGTCATCCGGGAGATCGAGTTTACCGTCTTCGAGGATGTCCACTTCGATGCCCTTCAGCAGGGTGATACCGTCGAGCTCCGCGTTCAGCCTGTCGATGTCATCGATTTGTTCCAGCACCTGTTCCGGCCCCAGTCCATGGGCAACGGCCAGGTGCCGGCTGTGTTCGGTGATGGCGAGATAGCCGAGGCCGTGTTTCCGCGCCGCGAGCGCCATGCTCTTCATGTCGGCCTGCCCGTCGGTGGCGGTGGTGTGCGCGTGCAGATCTCCCCGGAGATCCGATGGCTCGATGAGACGCGGCAGCCGATGTTTGATCGCCGCCTCGATCTCACCGCGCCCTTCCCGCAACTCGGGGGGGATGTAAGGCAACCCCGCCTTGTGGAAGACAGATTCCTCCGTCCGTCCGGCGACCCGTTTATTGCCTTTGAACACGCCGTACTCGTTGATCTTCAACCCCTTTTGCATGGCGATGCGGCGGACCTTGATGTTATGCGCCTTGCTGCCGGTGAAATAATGCAGGGCCGAACCGAAACTCTTTTCCGGCACCACCCGCAGATCCGCCTGCAGTCCGTTTCGCAGGATGACGGTGGCCCGCGTGGGACCGCGGGATACGATTTTCTCCACGTCGTCAAAGCGCGTGAACCGGTCGATGACCGGCCGGCCGTCTGCGGCGGTCACCAGGATGTCCAGGTCGCCGACGCTTTCGCAGCCGCGGCGGTAGCTGCCGGCGATCACCGCGTTTTTTACCGCCTTGTCCTGCTTGAGGTAATGCACCAGCGGTTCCGCGCGGGCGATGGCCGCGTTCCGGAGGAACCGCTTGGCTTTAGATCGGTAGGAACTGATCGCCTCGAGAACGTTCTGCTCTGTCTTGAGGCCGAACCCCGGGGTGGAACGCAGGCGGCCGCGCCTCGCCGCATTTTCGAGCTGCGCCAGGTTCCGTATGTCCAGCTCATGGTAAAGTTTCTTTACCCGTTTGGGCCCGAGACCGGGGAGATTCAGCAGTTCTTCGACGCCGGGCGGGACCACGCGCTGCAGTTTCTTGAGGGCGGCCACCGTGCCCGTTTCCAGGATCTCGTGGATCTTTGCGGACAGTTCCTTGCCGATGCCCGGCAGGGTGGTCAGGTCCTTGCCTGTGGCCACCAGGTGGCCCAGTTCCCGCGACAAGCCGCGAACGGTGCGGGCGGCATTGCGGTAGGCGCGCACGCGAAACGGGTTGGCTTCCTCGATCTCCAGGAGGTCGGCCATTTCCTCGAAAATGCGTGCGACGTCCT
>CAZXGW010000165.1:0-1513 GCA_964640355.1 uncultured Enterobacteriaceae bacterium | reverse complement strand
TCCACCACCGCCGTGACATCCTTGTAGGAACCGGGGGCCTCTTCGGCAACGCCACGGGATGACGGGCTGCGCACGATGATCCCCCGCTGTGCGAGTTCATCGATGACCTGCCGGCCTTTCCATGTCTTGCAGGCCTGGCGGCGGCTCATGCTGCGGCCGGCCCCGTGGCACGCCGAGGAGAATGACAGTTTATCGTTCCCGGGATTGCCCGCGAGGATGTAGGAGGCCGTCCCCATGGAGCCGCCGATGAGAACGGGCTGCCCCGTCTCCCGGAAGGCGGGCGGGAGATCGGGATGGCCGGGCCCGAAGGCGCGGGTCGCGCCCTTGCGGTGGATGTAGACCTGCTGTTCACGGCCGTTAACGGCGTGGGTTTCCAGCTTGCAGGTATTATGGGAAACGTCGTAGAGCAGATCGAGCCGGGCTTCCGGAAAATAATGTCGGAAAACACTGCGTGTCAGGTGCGTGATGATCTGCCGGTTTGCCAGCGCGCAGTTGATCGCGGAACGCATGGCGCCGAGATAGCTTTGACCGATGGGAGAGTTCAGGGGCGCGCAGGCCAGTTCGCGATCCGGCAGGTGAATGCCATAGCTTCCGGCCGCCATCACCATCTGTTTCAGGAACTCGGTTCCGATCTGGTGGCCGAGCCCCCGTGAACCGCAGTGAATGCTGATGACAACATCGCCCCGGGCAATCCCGAAGGCCCCGGCGGTTTTCCGGTCGTACACCTCGGCAACTTCCTGGATTTCCAGGTAGTGGTTACCGGAGCCGAGCGTCCCCATTTCATTGCGCTGCCTTTTTTTGGCATGGTCGGAGACTTCGGAGGGCAGGGCATTTGCCACGCGGCCGTGTTCCTCGATGCGCTCGAGGTCCTGCGGCGATCCGTAACCTGATTTCACCGCCCATTGCGCCCCGCCTTCCAGCATGTCATCCAGGCCCCTGTGATCCAGCCTTATCCGCCCGGTGCTGCCGACGCCGGCGGGGATTTCGCGGAACAGGGAATCGGCGAGATCCTTCTTCACGGGTTCGATGTCCGGACGCCGCAATCCCGTGTACAGGGTCCTGACGCCGCAGGAGATGTCAAAGCCCACGCCGCCCGCGGACACCACGCCGCCGGCCTCCGGATCGAACGCGGCCACGCCGCCGATGGGAAAGCCGTAGCCCCAGTGCGCATCCGGCATCGCGTACGCCGCCTTGACGATCCCCGGCAGCCTGGCGACGTTTGTGATCTGTTCATAGACCTTGTCGTCCATCGCCCGGATCAGGTCCGGGTCGGCGTAGATGATCGCCGGCACGTGCATGCCGCCTTCCGGCTCGATCTGCCAGGCATAATCCGAGAGCCGGTTGAGCCTGGCGCTATCCATCGGCGAGAGACCTCGTTGAATAAGATGACGGGATCATCGGATAAAACCGCGGTGCTTCCCTTGTATCGGGACAGGATCTGGTGTGGTAACCCGCAAGGATCTTTCATTCATCATGCTGCCGGGTAAACCTCCGGAAGACACGCCGTGAAGTC
>CAZXGW010000164.1:0-4055 GCA_964640355.1 uncultured Enterobacteriaceae bacterium | reverse complement strand
GTCGCCACGGCCGGCCAGCCGACCGCGGAACAGTTCCCCGCGATAAAGGCGGCCGGTTTCGAGACCATCGTCAACCTCGCCCTGGCCGATTCACCGGGCGCCATCGAAAACGAGGACGCCCTGGTCCGGCAGCTCGGCCTGGAATACGTGCATATCCCCGTGGATTTCAAGGCGCCCACGCCTGACCGGCTCAGGCAATTTTTCGAGGTCATGGACACGCGCAAGGACAAGCGCGTATTCGTGCACTGCGCCTATAACTTTCGGGTATCCGCATTCGTTTATCTTTACCGCGTCATCAAGGGTCACTGCCCCGCGGCCGAAGCACTCACCGATATGCAGGCGGTGTGGACGCCGGATGACACCTGGCAGGCGTTCATTGACCAGGTGCTGGCCGTGCACGACAACGATACGGAGAGGAAACCTTGATCCATCTCGTCTGCGCCCTGGACTGCGAGGCCAGGCCGCTCATCGCCCGTTTCCACCTGGCGCGTGTGGCAGAAGCCCGCCCCTTCCGGATGTATATCACCGCCGATCACCGCATGACGCTCACGCTCACCGGTCCGGGAAAGCGGAACGCCGCCCGGGCGGTCGAAGCCACCCGTATGTTTTTCGATGCCGGGAGGAGCGACGGCTGGCTGAACGTCGGCGTGGCAGGCCACGGCCGGCTCGATGTGGGGCAGGCGGTACTGGCCCACTGCATCCTCGATGCCACCACGCAACAGGTCTGGTACCCGCAAACAGTCTTTACCCCGCCCTGTCCGAGGGCCGGGGTAAAGACCCTGGCGGGCCCGTCACGGGCGTACGAGAACACCTGTTACGACATGGAGGCGGCCGGCTTTTATGCGTCCGCGATAAGGTGCTCAACGGCGGAGCTTGTGCATTCCCTGAAGATCATTTCCGACAATCCCCGGCATCCCGCCGTAACACTGCGTCCGGCTTTCGTGGAGCACCTGGTGAACAGGCAGATCGAACTTATTGAAAAGATCATCGCAGAAATAATTTCACTGTCCGATGAACTGTCAACTATTCAGGGACCGCCCGGCTTTTACGACGAATGTATGGAGCGCTGGCATTTCACGCACTGTGAACGCCATCTTCTCGCCGACCTGTTGCGACGCTGGCAAGCCGCGTGTCCGGATCGCCATCCCCTTGAACGGGCCGTAGGCATCCGCCAAGGCAGCGACCTGCTCCGCCTGCTGGCGCAAGCCCTGCAAGAGGCGCCTGTCAAGCTTTCAAAGGCGGAGGCATGATCGACACCCTGTATATCGAAGACGGGATCGCCGATCATCCCCGCACGCGGGCGATTCTCAACCGTTTCCCCGCCGCGGCGCGCATCCGCTGCCACCGCTACACCGAAATCTTCAACCGCAAGGCCCAGAATTTCAGGCTGCAGAAAAGGCGTCCGGCCCTCATCCTGGCCATGAAATGGCGCCACCACGTACTGCCCGCCCCGGCGGGCTATGGCCTCGGCGCCCGTCACAACTATTACTTCTCGCACATGCTGAACTGCATTTACGACTGCCGCTACTGCTTCCTCCAGGGCATGTTTCGCTCCGCGCACTACGTGGTGTTCGTGAACTACGAAGCCTTCGCCGAGGCGATTGAAGACACGATCCGGCAGCATGCCGGTGAAACCGTCCAGTTTTACTCCGGTTACGACTGCGACAGCCTCGCATTCGATCCCGTCACCCGGTTCGTGGAATTTTTTCTGCCGCTGTTCGCGCGGCATCCGAGCGCCGCGCTGGAACTCCGCACCAAGAGCACACAGATCCGCAGCCTGCTCAGCCGCGAACCGCTGGACAATTGCGTCGTCGCGTTCAGCTTCACTCCCGCGGCGATTGCCGCGGCGCTCGAACACAGGACGCCGCCCGTCCAGCGCCGCATCGAAGCCATGGCCAGCCTGCAGGCACGGGGATGGCGGGTGGGGCTGCGTTTCGATCCGCTGATTTACGAAAGCGGCTATGAGGAACACTTCCGCCGCCTGTTTCACGACATCTTCACCCGCATCGACGCCGACCGGCTGCACTCGGTCAGCCTCGGCAGTTTCCGCCTGCCGAAAGAGTATTACCGGACGGTGCGGCGGCTTTATCCGGACGAGCCCCTCTTCGCCTCGCCCCTCGCCGAGAAAAACGGAACAGTTGCCTACGCCGAGCCTCTCCGCCGGGAGATGCTGGCATTCTGCCGCCGGCATCTGCTGGACTATATCGATCGGGAAAAAATCCATCCCTGCCACGAGACCGGCCGGTAAACACAATACCCATGACCACGGTCCAGCCCGCCATTATCGCCACCTTCTGCCTGTACCTCCTGTTGCTGTTCGGCATTGGCGCCTACGCCTGGCGGCAGACGCGCAATCTCGCGGATTACATCCTGGGTGGCCGGCGGCTCGGCCGCTGGACGACGGCGCTGAGCGCCGGGGCCTCGGACATGAGCGGCTGGCTGCTGCTCGGGCTGCCCGGATTCGCCTATGCCGCCGGCTTTGACGCGATATGGCTGGCGGCAGGGCTGCTCGCCGGGACATGGTTGAACTGGATCCTGGTCGCACCGCGCCTGCGCGAACAATCCGAAACGCAGGGCAATGCCCTGACCCTGCCGGAATTCTTCGAATACCGGTTCCGGGATACGACGCACGCCCTGCGTCTCGTGTCGGCGTTTTTCATCCTCTTCTTCTATATCTTTTACACGAGCTCGGGCCTCGTGGCGGGGGGAAGGCTGTTCGAATCCGTCTTCGGCCTGTCGTATACGTGGGCCGTCATCGCCGGCACCCTGGCAATCCTGATCTACACCGTCACCGGCGGTTTTCTGGCTGTCTCGTGGACGGATCTGTTCCAGGGGCTGCTGATGGCGTTTGCGCTGGTATTCGCCGCACTCGCCGCCCTGGCTTATGCCGGCGGCTGGTCCGTCGTCATTGAATCCATGCGCACGGTGGACCCCGCGCTGGCGGACCTGTTTCACACCACCGGCGGCGAACCCCTCACCGCGATCATGCTGATCTCGCTGCTCGGCTGGGGACTCGGCTATTTCGGCCAGCCGCATATCCTGGTGCGTTTCATGGCGATCCGCGCCCGCGGCGGCACGGCCTCCGCCATGCGCATTGCGGTCACCTGGACGGCAGTCTGCCTGGCCGCCGCCCTGATTACCGGTTTCAGCGGGGTGGAACTTATCGCCGATCCCCTGAAGGGCGGCGACACGGAGAAAGTCTTTATCGAGTTGGTCACGCTGCTGTTTCATCCCGTGCCGGCCGGGATCTGCCTGGCCGCGATCCTGGCGGCGATCATGAGCACCGCCGATTCGCAACTGCTGGTCGCCTCCTCCGCCCTGACCGAAGATGTCTACCAGGCCCTGTTCCGGCGCAAGGCGAACCAGCGGGAACTCGTGCTGGTCGGGCGGATCACGGTCACCGTGCTCGCCCTCATTGCGGCGCTGCTCGCCTTGCGGCACGAGCAGAAAGTACTGGACCTGGTGGCCTATGCCTGGGCCGGCTTTGGCGCGGCCTTCGGGCCCGCCCTGGTGCTTGCCCTGTACTGGAAAGGCATGACCCGTCTCGGCGCGGCGGCCGGCATGATCACCGGCAGCCTGACCGTGATCTTCTGGCACCGGTTTGAAGGCGGCGTGTCCACCCTCTACGAACTGGTCCCCGGATTCTTAATCGCGTTAATGGCCACCCTCGTATTCAGCCGGATAGAAAAGATGCACCGCAATTTCGCGCCACAGTCCGATTGAGTGCACAAGAACGGCGCGTTACAGCCGGCGTTTACCCCGCGTATCATTATCGTGCCTGTCGGATTAAAATACCGGCCGGGCCAGATTGATTCACCGCGGGAACGCGGCCAGCTGCGCAAGGAAGAAAAATTGCTGTCAATGCGGGCTGCCATGCCGGTGAATTGCCTTCGGGACAAAAATTACACGACAACAACCAGCATGCCCGATATTTCTAATGAACGCGTGACCGCCCGCCGGATCGATATCCTGCATGAACAGGCCGCAACCGCCCTGACCACCGCCATTATCGTCGCCGCGATCCTTTCCCTGCTGTTCTGGGAAAACATCAGGTC
>CAZXGW010000163.1:0-4067 GCA_964640355.1 uncultured Enterobacteriaceae bacterium | reverse complement strand
GGCTCAACCAGTCATCATCGTGAAATCAGCTAATCGTTACGGCGTTTTCCACGATCTTTTTGGCGCTGGTTGAATAGGACTGCGCGATTTCAGCGACAGACCTGGACCGGGCGATGGCGTTCTCCACCACACCCTGGATGACTTCAACCTGACCCGAGAGGTAGCTCTTTGCACCTTCCAGGTCATTGACCGCCGCTGCCTTCTTCAGTGACTCAACACCGGTTTTGGCAACTTCTTCGATGCCCTCGAGTTGAATGGCGACCAGCTTTTCAAGGTTGGCGACATTCAGGGCATTCAGCTCCCTTACGGGATTTACGAATTTATCAATCTGGATAGTCATGTGTAATCTCCTGTTAAGGTTAAGTGATTGATGTTGCGGTGCAGCATATCCTATTTTATTGTGCATTGCAACATCTTACGTCGTAAAAACGTAAGCTATTGATATTACTATAGTTATTATTGCTTACCAGAAGCCGCTGCACGCCGCGGCTTGGGGTTTTCAGGTACCTATTCAGCCGGCCCCGTGCCGGCCCGCAATGGCCTGGGACAGCCGCTGAACGGTGTCCTCATTCGTAAAAACAACGCTGAATCCCGGTATTCTCGGCCTCGAAGGCACCCGCAGGGAGGCGTTATGCCCGTGATTTGCCGTTACCCCGGAACCACCGGCAATTTCAAGTCCCTGATATTTCGCACAAAATAGACTTGCCGCCGGTTTTTCCTATAATGGGGAGGAAGCCTCTGAATCAGGTGGGTGATACCCGAGCAGCCCCTCTAAAACTCCAGCGGCCGGCGATCAGACCTTCCCGGCGGCGAACGCTGCCGTGACGCGGGCCGGAAACCTTAAAGGAGAGCACACTGCCATGATGCGCATAGCGGCATTTCTCTACGGCGTAGTCGCCTACCTGCTGTTTTTCATCACCTTCCTGTATGCCATCGGGTTCGTCGGGAATCTCGTCGTACCGAAATCCATCGACAGCGGCACCCCGGGGCCGCTTGCCACCGCCATTATCATCAACGTCATCCTGCTCGGGATCTTCGCCCTCCAGCACAGCGTGATGGCGCGTCCGGCATTCAAGCGCTGGTGGACCCGCTTCGTGCCGTCATGCATCGAGCGCAGCACCTACGTGCTGTTCACGAGCCTCGCCCTGATCCTGCTCTACTGGCTCTGGCAGCCGATGACGGGCGTCGTCTGGCATGCCGAAAATACCGCGACTGTCCTGATCTTCGCCGCCCTGTTCTGGCTCGGCTGGCTGCTGGTGCTCGTATCAACGTTCATGATCAATCACTTCGACCTGTTCGGCCTGCGCCAGGTCTATCTCTACCTGAAGGGCGAGGACTACACGCCGATCGATTTCACCACGCCCTGGCTTTACCGCCACATCCGCCACCCGATCATGACCGGCTTCATCATCGCCTTCTGGGCGACACCCCACATGACCGCGGGCCACCTGCTGTTCGCCGCCGTCACCACGCTTTACATCCTGATCGCCATCCAGTTTGAAGAGCGCGACCTGATCAACGCCTTCGGCGACCGGTATCGCAATTACCGCAGGCAGGTCTCCATGCTCCTGCCCCTGAAGAAAAAAACTTGAGAGTCACCCTGCCGGTATATGCCCTGGTGCTGCTTCTCCTGCCGGCGGCGCCGGCGGCCGCGGAATCACCCGCGGCGATCGAGTGGCACCCCTGGTCGGACGAGGTGTTTGAACGCGCGCGACGCGAACAGCGCTTCGTACTGCTCGATCTCGAAGCCGTCTGGTGCCACTGGTGCCACGTAATGGACCGGGAGACGTATGCCAACACCGCCGTTGCGGAAGTCATCAACCGGCATTATCTCGCAGTCAAGGTGGACCAGGATGCGCGCCCGGATCTCTCCGGGCGATACAAGGCCTACGGCTGGCCGGCCACGATCGTCTTTGCGCCGGACGGCACCGAGATCGTGAAGCGCGCCGGCTATATCGAGCCGGCCGGCATGCGCAAACTGCTGCTGGCTATCGTGGCCGATCCCTCGCCCGAAAGCGCCGCCCTGACGGCGCTCCCGGAAAACCTGTCCGTGGAATCACGGTTACCTCCTGCCGTGCGCGGCGAGCTGCTGAAAAGGCACCGGGAGTTCTACGACGCCAGTCTCGGCGGACTGCCGCTGATGCAGAAATTCCTGAAGCGGGACAGCGTCGAATACGCCCTGCATCTCGCCTCCCGCGGCAACAGGCGCGAAGAGGAGCGCGCACGGCAGACGCTCGATGCGGCGCTCAACCTGCTCGACCCCGTCTGGGGCGGGTTCTATCAATATTCGGTGAGGGGCGACTGGCATCACCCGCATTATGAAAAGATCATGCCCACCCAGGCCGGCTACCTGCGCCTGTATGCCCTTGCCTGGGGAATGTGGCGGGAACCGCGCTACCTCAACGCCGCGGCGGAAGTCGTGCGCTATCTCGACGATTTTCTCACCGCTCCGGGCGGCGCCTTTTACACGAGCCAGGATGCCGATCGGGTGCCGGGGGAAAAATCAGCGGAGTATTTCGCCCTGGGCGATGCCGAACGGCGCACCCGCGGCATCCCGCGCGTCGATACGCATATCTATGCGCGCGAGAACGGCTGGATGATCGAGGCGCTGGCGACGTTGTATGAATTTACGCACGAACCTGAATATCTCAATCGCGCGCTGGGAGCGGCAGCATGGATTGAGCAAAACCGTACATTACCCGGTGGCGGCTACCGGCATGATGCGCATGATCCGGCCGGCCCCTATCTCGGCGATACGCTGGCGATGGCGCGCGCCTGCCTGCAACTCTACCGGGTGACCGCGGACCGCCGCTGGCTGAATCGATCGATCGCCGCGGCCGTTTTCATGCGGGAACACTTCATCCATCCGGCGGGTGGCATGGCGACGGCAGCCGCAGACAACACCCCCATCACCCCGCTGCCCGAGATCGATGAAAACATCGCGTTTGTCCGCTTCATGAACCTGCTGGCGAACTACACCGGCGATGCCGGACACCGGGAACTCGCGGAACATGCGATGCGCTATCTCGCCACCGCGGACGTCGCCACCGCCTGGGCCACGCAGGCGGGGATTCTCCTGGCCGACGATGAATTAAGCGCGGACCCGCTCCACCTGACCATCGTCGGCAGCAAGGGGGATGAAGCGGCGCGCACACTGTTTCATGCCGCGCTCAAGGTCCCGGCCTGGTACAAGCGCGTCGAGTGGTGGGACCGGCAGGAGGGCGATCTGCCCAATCCCGACGTCCGTTACCCGCAACTGGACCGCGCCGCCGCCTTCCTCTGCACCGAAAAGCGCTGTTCATTTCCGTTGTACACGCCCGAGGACATGACGGCGTTGATCGCCGCCAGCGAAAAAGGCTGAAAGATCAAATCCGGGGAAAGCAGGCTTAATCCGATTCACCGAGAATTACTATTTTGCCTTGCTGCAGGCGGGATAAGTATACTGTCTCCCGAACTCTCTACTGTGGTGTCCCGCGACTATCTTGCATGAATCAGGCTGCCGGCCAGTCCTCCGGAAGACCGTGTACCGCAGGGACAGCGGCACCCGAGCCGGCAGGAATGTATTCATGGCGTGTCTTTCCGAGGACTGGCCGGCAGCCCGGGATTTTGAAAGTTGTTTACAGGACAGGAAATTAGCATTCATGAACAAGGACAAAAAAATCAGGATACGCACGTGGAAAGAGGAGGATATCCCGGCGATCGTGGAATTTCACAAGGCCGCCTATCCGGACTATCCTCCTGAATCCCATTACAACGAACGCATCTACCGGATGGAGCTGGCCGCCTTCCCGGAGGGCCAGTTCCTCGCCGAGATCGACGGCCGCGTCATCGGCTATGCCACATCCATCATGGTCCAGCTCGATGACCATTCACAATGGTATACCTATTCTGAAATCACCGGAGCCGGCACGTTCAGCACCCATACGCCGAGCGGCGACACGCTGTATGGCGCGGATATCGCCGTGCACCCCGACTTCCGGGGACGGGGCATCGCCGGCATGCTGTAAAAAAACTGCAAGCGGCTCGTCAAGCGGTACAACCTGCGCCGCATGGTGGCCTACGGCCGC
>CAZXGW010000162.1:0-4083 GCA_964640355.1 uncultured Enterobacteriaceae bacterium | reverse complement strand
TTGAGTTTCCTGAAAATCGAGCTGAGATGTGCCTTGACGGTTCGTTCCGAGATAAACAGGTGTTCCGCCACCTGCCTGTTGCTCTCGCCGAGGCGGATGCGCTCCACCACTTCCTTTTCCCGGCTGGACAGGGTTTTCAGGGCCTCCTCAAGCTTTTCCCGCGATCGCGCACCCTCGTTGGCCTGCACGCCGCGCTGCACCAGGATGCCGATGACCCTGGAAATAAGCTCGCGCTGGATCCACACGTCCCCGCGCAGCGCCGTTTCAACGGCCTTGCGGGCAAGCAGCGGATTGACTTTTTTTTCGCAATATCCCGAACAGCCCCGGGTGTAGGCGGCGATCTGTTTTTTCTCGGGCCAGTCCTGGCCGACGACCAGCACCTTGCAGCCCGCTTCAAGATAGCGGCTCACCGCATCCTGCCCGGACTCGTAGAATTGCCCATCCAGGATAATCAGGGCGGGGGCGTTATTTAATAATGTATTCGCCGGCGGCGGCTCGCGCATTATCCTGGTCCGGCAGGAGCCGTGCAGCGCCTCGCTCCAGATGCTGATCAATTCATTATCCCGGCTGGCAATCAGAATTGAACCGTCCATCGTGGCGCGCCCCTTTACCGTTCACGCAGCGCACGATCCTTCGCCTTGAGTATGGGCTTGAGCATGTAATTCAGGACGGTCTTCTTGCCGGTGAGGATATCCACCTCGGCCACCATGCCGGGGATAATCCCCAGTTTTTCGCCCTTGTGGATGAGGTAGTTCTTATCGGTGACCACGCGGATCAGGTAAAAGGTTTCCTCCTTGCCCTTTTCCTTGTCCTCGATGGCGTCCGCGCTGATGTGCTGCAGGCGCGCCGGCAGCCCGCCGTAGATGGAAAAATCATACGCCGTGAACTTGACGATAGCCTCCTGCCCCGGATGCAGGAACGCGATGTCTTTCGGCCTTACCTTGGCTTCCACCACCAACTGGTCTTCTTTCGGAACGATTTCCACCAGGTCCATGCCCGGCTGGACAACGCCGCCGATGGTGGTCACATTCATCTTTTTCACCGTGCCCTTCACGGGCGAGACCACGTGGGTCCTTTGCACCCTGTCTTCCAGCGCGCGCAGCGATTCCACCGTGCGTTCGAACTCGGCCCTGACCTCGTTCAGCTCGGCCAGCGCCTCGGTCTTGAACCGGAGTCTCTGCTCCCTGATTTTTTCCTCGACCTCCTTGATCGAGGATTCCAGGCGCGGCAGGGAGTACACCATGGCGTTGAGTTCGCCCTGGAGATCATTGATCGTTCTTTTCAGCCGCAGAATCTCGACCTCGGAAAAGGCGCCCTCCGCCACCAGCGGTTGGGACATATCCAGTTCCTGGCGCACCAGGTCGAGGCTGGTGGTAATCTGCGCCTGCTTGACCCTGAGTTCGGACAACTCCTGCCGTTTCTGGCGGGCCTGCTGTTCCAGCACATCGATGACCGCCTGCAGCTCGTTCTGGCGGGAATCGTAAAGTTGCCTTGCGGACCTGCCGTGCGACGGCGCTTTCCTTTCCACCTCGTCCGGGATGTCCATCGGTTTACCTTCAACCTCGGCCGTGAGCCGCGCCATCTTGGCCAGGAGTTCGTAGTATTTCAGCTTGGTCTCGTTGTGGGCGGAGGCGAAACGCACGTCATCGAGCCGCAGCAGCACCTGGCCTTTTTCGACGAAGTCGCCTTCCTTGACCAGGATGTCGGACAGGATCCCGCCCTCGAGATTCTGCACCACCTGGATCTGGCTTGACGGGATGACCTTGCCCGAACCCCGCGTCACCTCGTCCAGGGTGGCATTGCTGGCCCAGACAACGGCGTACACCACGAAGAAAAACGCCAGCCACATGACGAGATGCATCTTCCGCGGTGCGCCGTAGAGGGTCGCGGCGGTGACATCGGTGATGTAACTGCTGTCTTCCCGTTGCAGGAATTTTTTATCTTCTTTGGTCAGCATGAAAGACCGCCTCCTCAGGCCGAAACCCTGACCCGGCCCTGCTTCAGCGCCTCGATCACGTTGTCTTTCGTCCCGTCGGCCACGATATTGCCATTGTCCATCACGATCAGGCGATCCACCAGGGCAAGCAGAGACGCCTTCTGCGTGACCAGCACCAGGGTCTTGTTGGCGAGATGTTCCCTGAACCGGCGAATGAAGGCCTCCTCGGTGCTGTTGTCCATGGCGTTGGTCGGCTCGTCCATGATGTAGAGCGGCGGGTTCAGCAGCAGGGCCCGCGCCAGGGCCACGCTCTGGCGCTGGCCGCCGGAGAGCGCGGCGCCCCGCTCCCCCACGGGCAGGTCAAAGCCGGCCGGGTGCCGGTTGGCAAAAGCAGTGACGCCGGCGATCTCGGAAGCCACGAGAATGGCCTCGTCATCCACGAACCTCGATCCCATGGTGATGTTGTCCTTGAGCGTGCCGAAAAGCAGGATGACATCCTGCGGAACATAGCCGATCTTGCGCCGCAGATCGGCGGGATCGAGCTGGCGCAGGTCCGTGCCGTCGATCAGGATCGAACCTTCCTGCGGCTGGTACAGGCCCATGATCAGTTTTTCCACCGTGCTTTTGCCCGACCCGATGCGCCCGATGATCCCGACCCGCTCTCCGGCCTTGATCCGGAAGGAGACGTTCGACAGCGCCCGGAACGGCTGGTCCGGGTAGCTGAACGAGATGTTTTTGAATTCAATCGCGCCGCGCCAGTGGGCGCGGTGCAGGAACTTCGCCCCCGCCTCGCGCTCGACGGGCAGCGACATGAGATGGTTGATCGATCCGAGCGAGTTCTTGGCGTGATGAAAACGCGTAATCAGGGAGGCGATCTGCGCGATCGGCGCCAGGGTGCGCCCGGTCAGGATGGTGCTGGCGATCAGTCCGCCCATCGTCATTTCCCCTTCGGCAATCTTGTACACGCCGAGGATGACGACGGCAACGACGCTCAACTGGGCGAGAAAGGCGGTGAAGAACACCGACAGCGAGGAATAAAAACGGGACTTCAGCGTCAGGCGCGCGATCTCGCCGACGTTCTGCTCCCACTGCCGCTGCATCTGGCCCTCGGCGCCGAGCGTCTTCAAAACCTCCAGGCTGCTCAGCGATTCATGGAGCAAGGCGCCCTTTTGCGCCGAGTACCTGAACACCTCGGCGACGGTCCGTTGCAGGGGCTGCTGGACCAGGATGGCGCCCAGCACGGCAAGCGGCAGCACCGTGAGCGGGATGAGCGCCATGTTGCCGCCCAGCATCCAGATCACCGCGATGAAGATGAACAGGAACGGCAGGTCCACCAGCGTGGTCAGGGTGGCCGAGGTGAAAAAGTCGCGGAACGACTCGAACTCGTGGACGTTGCTGGCGAAGGCGCCCACCGACGCGGGGCGGCCTTCCAGCCGTATCCCCATCACCCTCTCAAAGATGTTGGAGGAAAGAATGATATCGGCCCGCTTGCCCGCGGTATCGATGAAATAGCCCCGCAGCACCTTCATCAGGAAATCGAAGATATAAACCCCGCCGACGCCGATGGCCAGTATCCATAACGTCTCCAGGGCCTGGTTCGGAACGACCCGGTCGTACACGTTCATGATGAACAGGGGCGAGGCCAGGGCGAACATGTTGATGAGGAACGAGGCGACCAGGACCTCGCTGTACATGGGCCATGACTTGAAGATGACGTCCCAGAACCAGTGCCTGGCGCGGGGGATGCGGCTGGCGGCGGCGCGGGTATCGAAGGCATGCTGCTGCTGCACGAAAAAGGCCAGGCCGGTGTACTCTTTCTGCAGCTCGTCCAGGGTGACGATTTTTTCGCCCTTTTCGCTCTCGGGGACGAGGAGGGTCAGCTTGTCGCCGGCGCGGCGCAAAAGCACCACCGCCTGGTCGTTTTTCAGCAGCAGGACGGCGGGCAGGACCAGGTTTGAAATCTTGTTCAGCGGGCGCTTGACCAGCCCGGCGGCGAGACCGGCACGCTGCGCGGCGCGCGGGAACAGACGGGGCGTCAGCTTGAAGTCCACCAGCGGCAGGCCGGCGACCAGCGCATCGGCGGTCTGGGGGACATGCAACACCCGGCAGAGCGCCATCAGCGCCTGCAACAGCGGGTCATCCGGGGG
>CAZXGW010000161.1:0-4118 GCA_964640355.1 uncultured Enterobacteriaceae bacterium | reverse complement strand
TTCCTTATCATTATTGTTATGCCTGTTCAGGGAAGAACTGTGAATGGATTTTAAGATCGTAGGGAAATTCACTGGAATCGAGACATTCGCTACTGGGCAGTCCATTCGAGAGTTGCGTAGGATGACCCCGATCTACGGAAAAGGCCGGTGGAGAAAACGGAAAGGTATTGGAATAATGCAGCTTCGCTATGGCGAAACAAGGCCAGCAGAACTACACTGGTATGATGCAAAGGGGATCGGCAAAAAAGGGTTCAAGATCAAACGTTATCTAGATTAATCTTTACGAATCGGCGATTTGTAATCTGCATCAAATATACTGTCCCCGAACTTATCAAGATTTGCAGAACATCCCTGCCCTACACTGGATGCACGTGAACACCTGCTGGCACCTTGGCGCGTGCCGGTCGTTTCCTGACGGCTATTTCAACATTCATATCCAAGGCAACCAGGCAACGGTAGAGCCGATCAAAAGTAAAACCGGACAAACGGCCCTTGCCAAGATTGGATACTTCAGGCTGAGTAATGCCGAGTAGTTTCGCGGCCTCTTTTTGTGTTATCCCGAGTTCCGCGATCCGGTCATTAATCTGTCCGGCCAGTTTCACTTTTGCCAGCCGTTCATCCCCATCCGGCAAATCTTCAAAAGGATGGGTGGTTTCAATGACCACTGTTCCGTTCTTAAGCCTTGTACGTTGCATAATGTTCTCTTGCTTCTTTCAGCCGTTGCTCAATCAGCCTGATATCGCTTCTCGAGGTTGCCACGCCGTTCTTCGATTTCTACTGAAAAGCATGCAGCACATAAATAACCTCTTTAAACTGCACGGTGTAAATGGCGGGCCAGGTATCGCCGCCAAAGTCATCGACAATCACCAGTGCGGGTGCGCCTTTAAATCCTTGCAGGGGTTTGACATTGCCGGCTTTTCCGCCTTGCTGGGCCCGGTCAAGCGCATACCTCATAACATCCTGCACTTCCTCCGGAAACGCTTTCCAGTCTTCGTATGAAGACCCTATCCATCGGACAGGCTTTTGAGCTTCCATGCCCATGTTGCTTTATATGAAATATCATATAATTTGTCAAGAACCTGCTATGGCTGAAACCTATATCATTAGGGAGGCTCTGATTAAATGGTCATTGCGAGGACCGCGAGCGCACCTTTAGTCGCGAACGTTGCGTGGCGACGACATTAACTGGTACAATTACATCAATTGTATCAATTGAGGTAACGATCATGATCCGTGAAGCCTCCGCCATGACGGTCCGCCAGAACCTGGGTGATTTGCTCAGTGAAATTCAATACCGCAAGGGGAAGGTGATCATCACGAAAGCTGGCAAACCGGTAGCTGCCCTCGTTGACATTGCGTTGTTCGAGCGCATCCGGAAGCTGGATGAGGATTTCGATCAGATGCGCGAAGAATTCGCCCGGGCCTTCGAGGACGTGCCCGAAAAGCAGGTTGAAAAGCTGGTTGAGGAGGCTGTGAAGGAAGCGCGCACCCGTCGCCCCAGTAGTGAAGGTCATTCTCGATACTAACGTACTGCTCTCGGGCCTGATGGCGCCCGAGGGCACACCGGGCCGCATTCTGGCTGCCTGGCTTGAGGCACGTTTTGATGTCGTGATGTCGTTCGAGCAGCTTGCGGAGATCGGCCGGGCGCTTAGCTATTCAAAGATCCGCCGCAGGTTAAAATGGAATGAACAGCGGATCGAGCAGTTTATACGCCAGCTCTACATCAGGGCCGAAGTCGTCGATCTGCGCCAGGCTTCGGTGGAAACACCACGCGATCCCGGGGACACGCCAATACTCGCAACGCTCATCGTTTCCGGTGCCGATGCGCTCGTTAGCGGAGACAGCGACCTGCTTGAATTGCGTGAAAAGTACCCGATCCTGGCGCCGGCTGAATTCGTCCGCCGGTTGTAAGCAGGCTGTATGTAATAATCGAACTCGGCCACAGCCTGGGCCTGCGGGTCACCGCCGAAGGTGTAGAGGACGCCGAAACACTGGATTACCTCAAGTCAGCCGGTTGCGACCTGGCCCAGGGCTACTTCATCGCCCCGCCGATGGACGGCGACGAGGTTGCACGCTGGATTGCCGCAAGATGGGGATAAACCGGCCAGTGTGAAAATGTGGAACAGTGAGTTTATTGTTTGAGAATTTTAAAGTAATGATTTAGAATTCTCATACATGCGACACATCCAGCGCGCCCTGGAACGGCAGATCCGGAAGGCCCTGAACGCCTTCCCCGCGATCGTGCTCACCGGACCGCGGCGCGCGGGCAAGACCTGGCTGCTGCGCCGCATGTTCCCGAAGGCGGGTTACTACCTGCTGGAGGATCCGGATGTCGTGGCGCGGCTACGCGCGGATCCGCAGGGCTTTCTGGACGCGATCAGGACACCCGCCATCTTCGACGAGGTGCAAAACGTCCCCGAGGTATTCGCCTACGTCCGCACCCGCATCGACCGCCGGCCGCGGCAGACCGGGCAGTGGCTTCTCACCGGATCGCAGGATGCGCCCCTCATGCGGGGTGTCACCGAATCGATGGCGGGGCGTGCGGCCGTGCTGCACCTCTATCCCCTGTCGGTGCGCGAGACCGCGAAAGTGACATTGCTGCGTGGTGGTTTTCCCGAAGTGGTGGCGCGCCCGGCCGCGGCGGGGATGTGGTTTGCCTCCTACCTGCAGACGTACCTGGAGCGCGACGTACGCGCGATTACCGCGGTAAGGGACCTGGCGACATTCCGGCGCTTCCTGGCGCTTGTCGCGAGCCGGCACGGGCAATTCCTCAACAGGACCGATCTGGCCGCGCCTCTCGGCGTCAGCGTGCCGACCGTCTCGCAATGGCTCGGTGTGCTCGAGGCGACGGCGCAGATCCTCGTCATCCCGCCGTTCTACGAGAACCTGGGCAAGCGCCTGGTCAAATCGCCGAAGATCTATCTCGCCGACGCGGGTCTTGCCTGTCACCTGCTGGGTATCGATACGGCCGCGGAACTCGCGAAGTCACCTTTTGCGGGAAGCCTGTTCGAGGGATTCATCGCCTCGGAGATAATCAAGGCGCAGGTCAATGCCGGGAGGTCCCGGGAACTTTATCACTTCCGCGATGAACAGGGACTGGAAGTGGATTTCATGCTGCCGGGACGCGGGGGATCCCTGTCGCTCGTGGAATGCAAGGCGGCGCGTACCGTCATGCCGGCGATGGCCGCGCCCATGCAGCGGCTGCGCGATGCGATTCAGGGGCGGCGCCGGAAAAGGACAGCTGTACGCCTGTTCCTCGTACACGAGGCACATGGCGGGAAAAGCGCGATAGAGGCTGTCGCGCCCGGCGTGCGGGCCCTGGCGTGGCGGGACTTCATAGAGGAACTGTAAATCGGGGGACAGTAGGCCGAATTATGAGTGGCCGCCTCTTTTCCGAATCATAAACATCCTCCTCCTTGAGGGGGGAAAGCTGGGGGGCGATAAACCGGAATATCCCAGTAATTTAATCTAAAATCATGTTGGCAAGGCACCGGTTTTTAAGCAGTTTTAGGAGGTAAAAACCAAGGGATCATTTCGCTTTACCCGGCGTATAAATGCAGAAAATACCTTCTTGTCCCCTGCACCTTTACATTATTATTATCGCACCCGCATGAGCCGTATCCTGCTTCTAATCGATCACAAGGGCAACCGCCGCCTGGTCGCGCAAGCCCTTTCGAAGCGCCATGAAGTGATCCAGCCCGCTTCTGAAGACGCGCTGGATGAATTGTTTGACCTGTGCATCCTGGACGGACCAGCGCTTGATCGCCTGCGGTCGCGCGTGTGCAAACGCAAGAAATCGTGCATGCCGGAATTTTTGCCTTTTCTTCTCATCACCAACCGGAAAGACTTCAAGCCGGTGACGCGCCACCTCCGGGAAACGGTGGACGAGCTGATCTTCAGCCCAATCGAGCGCGTGGAATTGCAGGCCCGCGTCGAGAGCCTGCTCAGCGCCCGGCGCCTCTTCGCCACCCTCGAGCAGCAAATCGAAGAACGGACCGCCTACCTAGTGCACGAGATCAGCAAGCGCAAACAGCTCGAGAAGGCATTACGCGTGAGTGAAAAACGCCTGCGCGATCTCATCGACGGTCTTGGGCCCACCATGTTTGTCGGTTTGACGA
>CAZXGW010000160.1:0-4136 GCA_964640355.1 uncultured Enterobacteriaceae bacterium | reverse complement strand
ATCAGATTGTCGCGGTGGATCAGCTCCGGCTCGTCCACGTAACCGAGGAGCTTTTCAAATTCCCGGCTCGGTTTGCCCATGATCTTGCGCGTATCGTTCGCGCTGTAATTCACCAGGCCACGGGCGATCTCGGCGCCCTGATCATCGATACAGGCCACGATGGCGCCCCGCGGGAAATCCCCTTCCACAGACTTCACGCCCACAGCGAGCAGGCTTTTCCCGGACCGGCGCAGGACATCCACCGCGCCCGCATCCAGCACCAGCCGGCCATGGACCCGCGACTGCCCCGCCAGCCACTGCTTGCGCGCCGTCAGCGGTTCACGGTGACTGAATAACAGGGTTCCCGTCGCCTCCCCCGAGGCGATGCGAACCAGGACGTTCTCTTCCAGGCCGGACGCGATGACCGTGTCGGCGCCTGATTTCGCGGCGATGGCGGCGGCGCGGAGCTTGGTAACCATCCCTCCCCGCCCCAGCACGCCGGTATTGCCTGCGTACCGTTCCAGCGCCGGGTCGCCGGCCTCCGCCTCGTCGATCTTCACTGCCTGAGGGTTGAGCCGGGGATCCCGGTCATACAGTCCGTCCCGGTCGGTCAGGATCACGAGGACATCGGCCTCGATCAGGTTGGCCACCAGCCCGGCGAGAGTGTCATTGTCACCGAAGCGGATCTCATCGGTGGCGACCGTATCATTTTCATTGACCACCGGGACGACCCCCAGATCGATCAGGGTGCGAAGGCTGCTCCGGGCATTGAGATAACGGCGCCGGTCGGCGATATCCTCGTGAGTAAGCAGGATCTGCGCGGTCCGGACCCCGTAACGCTGGAAACAGGACTCATAGGCCTGCACCAGTCCCATCTGGCCGACCGCGGCGGCAGCCTGGAGCTCATGGATGGCATGGGGCCGGCGGGACCAGCCGAGGCGCGTCACGCCTTCTGCGATCGCGCCGGACGATACGATGACCACGTCACAGCCGCGCTCGCGCAGGGCGATGACCTGGGCCACCCAGGTGTGCAGCGATTCCAGCCGCAGCCCGCAGCCGTCATTGGTCAGCAGCGCACTGCCCAGCTTGAGGACCCAGCGCCGGGCTTTAGCCAGGTGTGTACGGTGATTAGCCATGTTCGGCCCTGGCGCGAAGATCAGTGTGCTGCCCGGCCAGCCAGCGATCAACGGCGAGCATCAGCGCCCGGCAGTTTTGCCCTCGCTTGGCGGAAATCAGAAACACCGGCCTGTCCGGGTGCGACGCCCGGATGATTTCGCGGCGGTACCGCCCGGCCGTCTGATCATCCAGCAGGTCCATCTTGTTCAATACCAGCCAGCGTTCCCGTCGATCGAGATCGGTACCATACTCCGCCAGTTCGTGCTCAATGGTCCGAATCTGGGAAATTGCCTCACCGGGTCCCGCGCAGGCCGCGATATCCACGAGGTGCAGGAGCAGCC
This sequence comes from uncultured Enterobacteriaceae bacterium, assembly GCA_964640355.1. Lineage (GTDB taxonomy): Bacteria > Pseudomonadota > Gammaproteobacteria > Eutrophobiales > Eutrophobiaceae > CAZXGW01. The sequence goes on along the minus strand of CAZXGW010000160.1, from coordinate 2,700 downwards.
GGGTACGCGACAGATGCCGGAGAAACCGGATACCCAACCCCGCGCCCTGGGCCGCGCCGCCGATCAGGCCCGGGATATCGGCGATGACGAAACTCCGGCCAGCCCCGGTACTGACCACGCCGAGTTCGGGGTGCAATGTCGTAAAAGGATAATCGGCGACCTTGGGCCGCGCCGCCGACACCGATCGGATCAGCGTTGATTTTCCGGCATTGGGCAGGCCCAGCAGACCGACATCCGCCAGGACCTGCAGCTCGAGATGCAGTCTGCGCTTTTCCCCCGGCTTGCCCCGGGTCGTCTTGCGGGGCGCGCGGTTGGTGCTGCTCTTGAATCTCGCGTTGCCAAGACCGTGTCTTCCGCCTTCGGCAACCAGAAGCACCTGGCCGTCCGCAGTCATGTCGCCGATCAGTTCCCCGGTATCGGCATCGTACACCAGTGTGCCGGGAGGAACGCTGATATGCAGATCCCGCCCGGCCCGGCCGCGGCGATTATTCCCCATGCCATGCCGGCCCCGTTCCGCGCGGAACTGGCGCTTGTAGCGGAAATCAACGAGCGTGTTCAGTCCCCGTTGCGTCACCAGGTAAACACTTCCCCCGTTGCCACCGTCGCCGCCATCGGGACCGCCGCGGGGGATATATTTTTCGCGCCGGAAACTCAGGCAGCCGTCACCGCCGTCGCCGGCTTCGACCTGAATAACAGCTTCATCAACGAATTTCATGTAACTGCAGCTATAAGCTATAAGTCATTAGTCATAAGTTATAAGTAAAAAGTTGAAAGACATATAGCCCAAACAAAAACCCCGCCGGCGGCGGGGTTTCCTGAAATCACATCAAGACGCCCGGCTCAGCCGGCGATCACACTGACCACCGCCCTGTTCCCCGGGCCCTTCCGGCCATAAACCACCTTGCCGTCGATCGTCGCAAACAGGGTGTGGTCCCGGCCGCAGCCGACATTGGTGCCGGCATGAAACCGGGTGCCGCGTTGCCTGACGAGAATATTGCCAGCCCTCACGATCTCGCCGCCATAGCATTTGATGCCGAGGCGTTTCGACTGGGAATCCCGGCCGTTCCTGGTACTGCCGCCTGCTTTTTTGTGTGCCATAATACGCGTGTCCCGACTGTGTTACCCGGTCTTTATATCAAGTATCGACAATTCCGTATAGTCCTGACGATGTCCCATTTGCTTGCGGTGATGCTTGCGGCGGAGAAATTTCACAATGTTGATTTTGCGATCGCGGCCATGCCGGTTAACCCTGGCCGAGACCGCTGATCCCTTGATATACGGGTCGCCCACCGTCACCTGATCACCATCGACCAGCATCAGGACATCCGAGATTTTGATGGTTTTGCCTGCTTCGGCTTCCAGTTTTTCCACCCTGAGGATGTCACCGGGCTGCACCTTGTACTGTTTGCCGCCAGTCCTGATCACTGCATACATGGGGATAGCTCTCTCCGATACGGAAAAGCACGCGGCCCCGGGGCCCGGCATCGCGCGCGTAAAGGGCGCTGATTCTAAGGAATTCACGGTGTGGATACAAGCCGGTCCGGGCATCCGGTCAGCGATCGTGGTACTGGCGGACGCGTGTTGGCAAAATGAGCTCCCGGCCGCCCCGCTGCCGCCATTATGATCCCGAGATGACCTCGCACTCCGCCATACCCTCCACTGCCCCCGAACCGGATTTCCACGCCCTGCGTGAACTCGTGGCGGGGGACATGCGCGAGATGGACAAGCTCATCCAGAAGTGCCTGCACTCCGATGTCGGCCTGATCGACCAGCTTGGACACTATATCGTCAACAGCGGCGGTAAACGGCTGCGGCCGGTCCTGCTGCTGCTGATCTCCCGCCATTTCAACTACACCGGAAACCAGCATATCAACCTGGCCGCAATCATCGAATTCATCCACACCGCCACCTTGCTGCATGATGACGTGGTCGATGCCTCCCTGTTACGGCGCGGCAGGGCGACGGCCAACCAGCGGTGGGGCAACGAGGCCAGCGTACTCGTGGGGGATTTCCTCTATTCACGGGCCTTCCAGATGATGATCGAAACCGATTCCATGCGGGTGATGTCCATACTCGCCGACGCCACCAACGTCATCGCCGAAGGCGAGGTTCAGCAACTGATGAACCGCCACGATCCGGACACCACGGAGGCGCGCTATCTCGAGGTGATCCGCAACAAGACAGCCAAGCTCTTCGAGGCCGCGGGCCAGCTTGCCGCCGTCATCTGCAATCGCCCGGAACACGAGGAAAAGGCGCTGGCCGCCTACGGTGCCCATCTCGGCACGGCATTCCAGCTCATTGACGACGCCCTCGATTACAGTGCCACCAGTTCCGAACTGGGCAAAAACATCGGCGATGATCTGGCCGAAGGCAAACCGACCCTGCCCCTGTTGTACGCCATGTGGCACGGCACCGAATTCCAGGCGGCCACCATCCGCACGGCCATCGAACAGGGCGGACTGGAAAACATCGAGGAAATACGGCAGGCCATTGAATCCAGCGGGGCCATTGCGTACACTTCCGCCCTCGCGCGCGCGGAAGCCCACAAGGCCGAAAGGGCACTGACGGATCTGCAGCCAACCATTTATCTGGATGCGCTCCACGCCCTGGCGCGGTTCGCCATCGAGCGCAATTACTGAAAAAACATCATCGGGGTGTAGCTCAGCCTGGTAGAGCACCACGTTCGGGACGTGGGGGTCG
>CAZXGW010000159.1:0-4143 GCA_964640355.1 uncultured Enterobacteriaceae bacterium | reverse complement strand
GGTACTCGCGCAAATGGGGACAGGCGGCTTTTTCACTCTGCAAAAAAGCCGCCTGTCCATTTTCAGGCCGGTGCAGTCATCAATGCGGGTCAGGCTTTAAGCCGACCATCGCCGGCAGGGACGCCGGCGTCGAGCCTACAAAGCAATAAAGGGGTCAGAGCCCTTTTCCCTTGAAAAGGGCTCTGACCCCTTTATGGACGTGGGTTACTTGAATTCGGGGAACGGTGCCTCGTTAAACCAGCGCTTGTACTCCTCGTTGAACCACCAGGACTGCTTCTGCTTGATCACGTTAAGCTTCCCGTATTGCTCATCGTAATAGCCGATCCTGACCAGGACCTCCGCCCCGGTGCCTTCATCGTTCACGAATTTCTCGATCACCTCGTAACCCGTAACGCTGAAACCTTCCAGTCTTTCAAAATTCACCTCGGGAATAGTGCCGTCCCTGCCGACATGATAACCGTGGGCGTGCTTGTAATATCCCCAGCGCAGCGCCGACCCGTACTCCCGCAGCGAGGCATCCAGCTTGTCGAGCTGGTTCTGGATGTTCATCGTGGCACAGCCGGCGCAAAGCACCGCGACCATTATCAGAGCATAACGCAGGTTCATTTTTCTCCCCCCTTCAAAGGATGATTGCGGCTTCCGGCCGCCCGGCAATTCTTCAGCCCTGGTTGCAGTCAGCCGTCCACCTGAAATCCGTTTTCCACGGTTTCTGATCGTTTTCGGCGAATTCCTGCCGGAGCCGGGTGAATGACTTCCCGCTCTCGGGATGGCGAACCTCGCCGGCGACTTCGGCCAGCGGCCAGAGCGTGAAGGCGTAACGCGTGATGTCTCTCCGTGGCAGATCGAATTCTGCATCATGCCGGATGAGATCCCCGTACATCAGGAGATCGAGATCCAGCGTACGCGAAACGAATTTCCGTTCATGGCGCTTCCTGCCGAACGCGTACTCGATTTCACGCAGGCCCCCGGCGATTTCCTCCAGCGGCAGATCCGTGTCAAAGTACACCACCAGGTTATAGAAATTATCCCCTTCAAAACCGTACGCCCGGCTCTCGTAGACGCTGGATACGGTTAAATCGCCAAATTTACGCTTCAGCGCCATGACGCCATTGCGGATGTTCTCCTCGCGCCCGATATTGCTGCCGACGCCGACATAAACACGGGTCACGTCAGTCCCGCCTGCCCCGCTCGATGATCACGCCGACGTCCCGCACGCCGCGGACAGCGCCCTGCTTGTTCAGGCTTAGCCGCAGCCAGGGCACCTTGAATTCCTGCAAGAGGATTTCGGCGACGCGTTCGGCGAGCGTTTCCACGAGCTGGAATTCGCTCGCCTTGACGAAACTGATAACCCGCTTGGCGACGGATTTGTAATTCAGCGCATCATTGATATCGTCGTTCTGCGCGGCGGCGGCGGTGTCCGTGCCCAGTTCAATGTCGAGGATGACGGTCTGCCGGGTGCGCCTCTCCCAGTCATAAATCCCGATGACTGTATCAATGCGGAGATTCCGGAGATAAATAACATCCATAACCGTGGCCGTTTACGGGTCAAGCATGTGCAAATGCCCGTTTAGGATACGGTGAATTTCTCCCGGAATACATAGTGGGGCTTCCCGCGACTGTCTTCCCCCAGGCATGTGACGACCGGTAGCGCCCGGGCCCGGATCTTGACCTGCCGGGCGGGTCCGATTCCAATACGCGCATGGCTGTCGGCATCGCCCTGATCCTCGGCGCATATCTGCTCGGTTCCGTGTCCTCCGCGGTGATCGTGTGCCGATCGATGGGACTCGGCGATCCACGTTCACAGGGTTCGGGAAATCCGGGAGCAACCAACGTGCTGCGCCTTCACGGCAAAACGGCGGCGGCGCTGACACTTGCCGGTGATGTCGTCAAGGGTGTACTGCCCGTGCTGCTGGCGCATGCGGCGAGGGCGGCGGAACCGATCGTCGCGCTGACGGCGCTCGCGGCATTCACCGGCCACCTGTACCCGGTGTTCTTCGGATTTCGCGGCGGCAAGGGTGTGGCGACCCTGATTGGCGTGCTGCTCGGCCTCTACTGGCTGCTCGGCCTGGCGTTTGTAGGCACCTGGTTGCTGGTGGCGGCGCTGTTTCGCTACTCTTCACTTGCGGCGCTGGTGGCCTCCGCAGCGGCGCCGCTGTATGCAGTGCTGCTTGAGGCTGGTACTTATATTGCGGCCGCGTCCGCGGTTATGGCCGCGATCCTTTACTGGCGCCACCGATCCAACATCCGCAACCTGCTGGCGGGGACGGAAGACAAGATCGGCACGGACAAACCGTGACCCCTGCCGCCGGGATCAGCGGGCCGCGATCCTTCAGGACGCCAGGGACGGCAGCGGCCAGCGCGGCCGGGCCGTGAGGGCCAGCGATTCGCTTTCCCCGGCCTGAAGGCGCAGGCATCCCGCGTAGGCGATCATCGCGCCGTTATCCGTACAAAACTCCGGCCGGGGGAAATAGACCTTCCCGCCAACCTCGGCCGCGAGCCTCTCAAGCCCCTCTCTCAACTGGCGGTTGGCGCTCACGCCGCCCGCCGCGATCAGGGTGTTGAGGCCCGTTTCCTCCATGGCCCGGCGGCACTTGATGACCAGCGTCTCGACAACCGCATCGACAAAGGCGCGGGCGATATCCGCGCGCACTTGCGGGTCATCACCGGCCGACGCAATCGTATTGAGCGCAAAGGTCTTCAGGCCGCTGAAACTGAAATCCAGTCCGGGGCGATCCGTCATGGGACGTGGAAACCTGAATCTCCCCGGGTTGCCCTTCTCTGCCAGCCGTGACAGGGCCGGTCCGCCGGGATAACCCAGGTTCAGCAGTTTTGCCGTTTTGTCGAAGGCCTCGCCCGCCGCATCATCCACGGACTCGCCCAGGAGCCGGTACTCACCCGGACGGTTGACCTGCACCAGTTGCGTATGGCCTCCGGAGACCAAAAGGGCGAGGAACGGCCAGGGCGGCGGGTTGTCTTCCAGCATCGGGGCCAGCAGATGGGCCTCCATGTGGTGCACGGCAACGGCGGGAACGCCCCAGCCATAGGCCAGGCTCCTGCCGACGGCGATGCCTACCAGCAATGCCCCGACCAGACCCGGGCCTGCCGTATACGCTATGCCATTGATGTGGGAAGCTGACAGCCCGGCGTCAGCCAGCACCGATCGGAGCAGAGGGATGATCCGGCGGATATGATCCCGCGAAGCCAGTTCCGGCACGACTCCGCCATAACAGGCATGTACGTCCACCTGGCTGTGCAGGACGTGGGCGAGCAGGCCCCGTTCCGAATCATAAACGGCAAGGCCCGTTTCATCGCAGGAGGTTTCTATGCCGAGGACGCGCATGAACCGCCGGAGGTTAATGCAGAATAGGGATTAAATCGTTGCAATTCTTTTCCCAGCCACTAGAATTACCCGCTTTTCGTCGTCCAGATGAGGTTACTATCAGGGAAAGCAGGAATTTATGCCATCGGTAAAAGTCAGAGAAAACGAACCCTTCGATATCGCCTTGCGCCGGTTCAAGCGCGCCTGTGAGAAGGCGGGCATTCTCGCCGAAGTGCACAGGCGGGAATTTTATGAGAAACCCACGCAGGTGCGAAAGCGCAAGGCCGCCGCGGCCATCAAGCGCAGCCAGAAAAAGTCCTTCAAGAATACCGCACGCCGGGCGCCGCGCCGCCCCTGAACATCAACCGGCCGATGTCGGATCTGAAACAGCGTATCGCTGAAGACGTCAAGACGGCCATGCGCGCGAGGGACAGGGAACGCCTGTCCGCCCTGCGCATGATCCTCGCCGCGATCAAGCAAAAAGAGGTGGACGGGCGCGCCGAACTCGATGACACCCAGGTGCTGGCCGTACTGGACAAGATGGCCAGGCAGCACCGGGAATCCATCGATCATTACCGGCAGGCCGGCCGCAGCGATCTGGTGGATAAAGAAACCAGGGAACTTTCGGTGGTCGAATCCTTTCTACCCTCGCCGCTCAGTGATGAGGAAATCGGCGAGTTGATCGGGGGGGCGATCGCGGAGTGCGGCGCCGCTTCCGTGCAGGACATGGGCAAGGTGATGGGCCTCCTGAAACCCCGTCTCCAGGGCCGCGCTGACATGGCCAGGGTGAGCGGCCTGGTCAAGGCCCGGCTCGGCGGTTGACA
>CAZXGW010000158.1:0-4169 GCA_964640355.1 uncultured Enterobacteriaceae bacterium | reverse complement strand
CGGCAGAGCGCATGTAAATCACACACGCGGCAGGCGTTGTCATCTCTCGGATCAACACGCGCATCACCCTCCAGGAAACCGGCGGCCAGCCGGGCGAGCACCTCCTGCCAGGCGGACAGCAGATCCTCCCACTTGGCGTAATCCCGTGCCTGTTTCACTTCGGTGTAATGGCGGACACCGGGGATCAGGTCTTTGCAATCCCCCAGCCCGATAAAGGCCGACTGCCCGCGCTTGATCACGGCGAAGGCCAGTGCGGCAACCCCCGTGCTGCCTGTCGCGTACAGGGGCAGCTGCGGTTCTTCGGGCCGGCCGCCAAACCAGGATTCCAGCCTGCTGTCGCCGGTCTTGTAATCCATGATCACATGGCGGCCGTCGGCCAGGCAGTCGATACGATCAATGCGCGTTCTGATTGCCATGTCCTGAAACGGGATCTTCCGCACCTCTTCGCGGCCGGTTACGGTGAACGGGGCGCGTTGGCGTTCCAGCGCCAGCCATTCCAGCAACAGGCGGCCCAGGCGCTCTCTTTCGAGTTGTATAAAACGCCGTGTGTATGTCCGGGGGAATTTTCTGCGGTATTTATTGATAACCTTCATGACCACGCCGTCTACCAGTGTTTCAAGTTCTGACTCACTCCTGGCCGTGAGGGCGGCGTAATCCCGCAATTCCTGCCAGAGCAGCTCCATCAGCCTGTGCACCATCGACCCGCGTGTCATCGCATCGGGACCCACATCTGCCTGTTCCAGGCCTTTTGCATACAGGCGGTGGCGGGCGAAAGCCCGGAACGGGCAGGCCGACTGGTCCTTGAACAACGCCGCCCCGCCGCTCACCACCTGTCCGCCCATGACCGGCGGCGCCCGCCAGTCCTCGAGGAATTCAAACCGGCGGGATTCAAACAGCCGCCTGGCATAATCGTCCGCGGGAGTTGCCGGTATATTGTTACCGGCTGCCAGGTATGGCCTGATCAGCGGGCTGATTCGCAAGGGTCTTTCTTTCTCATTCTGCGGATAGCTCAACACCACATCCGGCGATGACGCGATCAGGCGTGCGGTCAGGGACTCGGCGTACCGGAGTCGGTTTTCAGCAGAACAGTCCGGCAGCCCTGCGCTGCGCTGCAGGGCAAGCGGGATGAACGGATTGGGTTCGGCCTTTCCCGGCCAGGTTTCCTCGTGCAGGCCCATGACCCACAGGTGATCGAACTGCATGCCTGCCGCACCGGTAAATCCGATGATCTGCACCGGCACTTCCGGTGTTTCCGGCTGGAAACTGAACGCCGTCGCCAGTTGCCGCAGATGCGCCAGCGCCGAGGCATAATCCAGCGGCGCCGATACAAGGTCAAGGGAAGCAAACTGGCCGATCAGATCCTGCCAGGCCTCGAGCGCCTGGTATTCCGCGCTGTCAGGCGTGCGCGCACCCGGCCACTCGAACGATTTCAGCAGGACGAAAAAATCACGCGCCCAGCCGGCGGCGGATTGACTGGCGGGCAGGGCTTGCCGGGCGTCGGTCCAGCGGCGGCAGGCGGAAAGAAAAACCGCGGGCCGGTCTTCAGCGGCGAGATAACGATCGGCGATAGCGAGCAGTGTTTTCACAGTCAACTCCCGTTCACCGTGTTCACGGAGACAGGCATCCAGTTTCGCGCGGCAGGCGCCTTCCGTCCCCGCCCCACCGATAAATGGCGATCGCAACACTCCGCCGACATCGTCCATGGTTACCGGCGGCTCGCCGAGGTTCAAGATGGAGAACGCCGTCTCGATGACCGGGTAACGGATGAGAGGCAGGCCCAGGGCAATGCTGTAGGGGCGCAGCAGCGCATGGGATGGAGACAGCAGCGCCCCGGGCAGGAGGTTATCCTCGAAAATGTTTTCAATCCGGTTGTGCAATGCCCGAAGATCGGGCACGACAATCCCGACAGTTCCCGCGGGTTCCGATTCCAGCTTTTGCCGGGCCCAGGCGGCCGTTGTATTGATCTCCTGTTCCGCATCGGTAAAACCCGCCGCGATGACTTCACGGTTTCTGTTTTCCGGCGGGCATTCACGAGCGCGGCAGCCGAGTCCGCTCAATCTCTCCAGCAGGCGGCGCTGCAGGGGCGTAAATTCATCAAAACCCAGCAGTATGAGTTCGCCGGTCGCCCCGAGTGACTCCGCCGTTAACTCTTCCGCCAGCCTGGCGGTCATACCCGCCTCGTCGATCCAGCCGTGGGAACGGCAAAGCATCCGGTAGTCTTCCGCCCAGCCCCTGAACGCACGCGCATCCTCATTCAGGTGCAGGCCGGCGGGGAAAACGGGCAATTGCCATTCCTGACAAAGGTTCCACGCGCCGAGACCCTGCGCCGCGGCTGAGGTGGCCCGTATCAGCCAGTCTGCCCAGGTCGAATTCTCCACGATTTGCTGCCAGATGGCCTGTTGCTGCGCAGCGCCGAGAACCACGAGATCAAGACGGCGTGTTACGGCATGCTCTTCCCAGAGACGGTGGACCCAGCCGTTCCAGGCCAGGATATCGGGGGTTTCCCAGGCCGTATGGCCGGCCTCCAGCTGCGTTTCCGCATGGCGGTAGTGCAAATACCGGCTGAGCCTGCGGGTGGCGGTGATGAGGGTGGCGCCTTGCGCCGGCAAAGGTATCGTCCCGGCAGTTGTCATCCGCGACATTCTCGTGAACTTTGCCCGCACCGGCAACTGGCTGTCCGCCGTTTGGCAGGACAGGCACGCGATGGTAGCCTATGACGGAAAAACAAGTGGGGTGTTGCCCAATAACATGTATAACGCCCGGATTCCCCGCCCCAGACTGCCTGAATTCACCTGTCTCGTGATTCCGCCGGATCGCGCCGTGCCCGGCCTCGTGGAGGACGTGCGCGAAGGCCTGCTGCAGCCACCCCGGTCGCTGCCGCCGAAATACTTTTACGATGCAAAGGGATCATGGTTATTCGAGCAAATCTGCAGGACGCCGGAATATTATCTCACCCGGAATGAAGACGCGCTCCTGGCGGAACATGGCCGATCCATCATCGCGGAAGCGAGGCCGGACCAGATACTGGAATTCGGCAGCGGCAATTCGCACAAGACCCGGCGCCTGTTTGACGCGTGCGAACAAACGGCGACCCGCTGTTCCTACGCGCCGTTTGATGTGTGTGCCTCCATGCTCGAAGCCGCCTCTGAAACACTGCAATCCGATTATCGGTGGCTGGAAATCACCCCCATGCAGGGGGATTATCACGCCGGCCTCGGGCGGCTGCCGCCGGCAAGCGGCCGGCGGCTCGCCGTCTTTCTCGGCAGCACCATCGGCAATTTCACGCCCGGTGATGCGCTGGGCTTTCTCCGGGAGATCAGGTCATGCCTGAAGCCGGGAGATTACCTGCTGCTGGGAATCGACAGGATCAAGGACAAATGCGTCATCGACGCGGCCTACAATGACGGCCGGGGGATCACCGCGGCGTTCAATCTCAACCTCCTGCGGGTCCTCAACCGCGAACTGGCCGCCGATTTCAACCTGGACTGTTACCGGCACCGGGCCGAGTTCAAAGAATCTCAGGAGCGCGTGGAAATGTACCTGGTCTGCAGCCGGGACCAGCGCGTTCAGCTCAGGCGCATGCGGGAAACCATCGCATTCAGGAAAGGAGATGAAATTCTCACAGAACTCAGCTACAAATACACCTGGGACAAGGCTGAAAAACTGCTCGAAGACGCCGGCTTCGCGGTCGCCAGGCACTGCCAGCCGGCAAACGGTTATTTTTCGCTGCTGCTCGGCCGGTGCAACTGAAACAGAGATTCCACGCTGACGGGCTGATCCATGACCAGGAACCGCGTACATAAAAACGAGGACGACTGGCGGAAGGAATTGACGCCGGAGCAATTCGCCGTTTGCCGGCGGAAGGGCACCGAGCCCGCCTTCACCGGCGGATACCATGACTGCAAGGAGGAAGGCGTTTACCGCTGCGCCTGCTGTGGCAACGAACTTTTCAGCTCCGGTGCCAAGTTTGATTCCGGCACCGGCTGGCCCAGCTTCCACTCACCGATGGATGACGACGCGGTAAGGACGGAACCCGACGTCAGCCATGGCATGCACCGCACGGAAGTGTTGTGCAGCGCCTGTGACGCCCATCTCGGTCACGTGTTCGGGGACGGACCGCAACCCACGGGATTGCGCTACTGCATCAATTCCGTGGCGTTGAAACTGGA
>CAZXGW010000157.1:1536-4188 GCA_964640355.1 uncultured Enterobacteriaceae bacterium | reverse complement strand
TTCAAAGGCCGAGGGGGCAAAGTAGATACCGCGTGCCAGCATGCCGTGGAAAAATTTTTTGAAGCGCTCCCGGTCGCAGTTCATGACCTGGCTGTAGGCGGTGATATTTTTCTCCCCGCTGAAAAAGAAACCGAACATGCCACCCGACAGGTTGGTGGTGAAGGGGATGCCATGGTGATCCGCGCAGCGCTGCAGGCCCTCGGCCAGGGATCGCGTGACGCGGCCGAGTTCTGCGTAAAAACCCGGCGCCGAGACGAGTTCGAGCGTAGCAAGGCCGGCGGTCATGGCGATCGGATTGCCGGAAAGGGTGCCCGCCTGGTAAACCGGTCCGTCGGGCGCAATCTGATCCATGATTTCCGCGCGTCCGCCGAAAGCCCCCACCGGCATGCCGCCGCCGATGATCTTGCCGAGGATGGTAACGTCCGGGCGAATCCGGTACAGCGATTGCGCCCCGCCCAGCGCCACGCGAAAACCGGTCATCACTTCATCGAAGATCAACAGGCTCCGGTATTGATCGCAGGCTTCCCGGAGCGCCCCGAGGAATTCCTCTGTGCCGGGCACGCAGTTCATGTTGCCGGCGACCGGTTCAACGATGATTGCCGCAATGACCTCGCCGTACCGGGTGAAGGTATCCCTCACCTGTTCCGGATCGTTGTAAGGGAGCGTTATCGTGTGCTGTGCCAGGTCGGCCGGGACACCGGGTGAAGTGGGAATCCCCAGGGTCAGTGCGCCGGAACCGGCCTTGACCAGCAGGGAGTCGGCGTGGCCGTGATAACAACCTTCGAATTTCACTATCTTGTCGCGCCCGGTTACGCCGCGCGCGAGGCGGATGGCGCTCATGGCGGCTTCGGTGCCGGAGTTCACCATGCGCACTTTTTCTATCGACGGCATGAGTTCACAGATCTTTTTAGCCATCGCGGTTTCCACGGGCGTGGGCGCCCCGAAACTCAGGCCATTTTTCACCGCTTCACGGACTTTCTGAATTACCACGGGATGTGCATGACCGAGGATCATCGGCCCCCAGGATCCGACGTAATCGATGTAGGCCCTGCCTTCCGTGTCAAAAACGTACGGTCCACTGGCCTTGTTTAAGAACACCGGCGTCCCGCCGACCGCCCGGAACGCCCTGACGGGGGAATTCACACCGCCGGCAATATACCGCTGCGCCTCCCTGAAATAGTCAGTGCTCATCTTTGTCTCCCCCGCCAATATCTCCTGCTGTCTGCCAGTTAAAAAGCCTGACGAATTGCCTCGTGATGACCGCAGGGTCGTTCGCGTCGTAAAGGGCGCTTGACGCTGCGACAAAATCCGCGCCGGCGTCGATTATCCCGCCCGCATTTTCAGGGGTGATGCCACCGATGGCCGCGATGGGCACATGCAGCCTGGAACGCGCCATGCACAGCAGCTCTGTCCCGGCCTGGACCGCATGGGGTTTGGTGCGGGAGGGAAAAAAGGAACCGAAGGCGATGTAGTCGGCGCCGGTTTCTTCCGCAGTGATCGCCCTATCAAGCTCATTGTAACAGGAAACGCCGATGATCCTTCCCGGCCCAAGGGCCTTGCGTGCCTCCTCACAGGAAATGTCGTCCCTGCCGATGTGGATGCCATCCGCGTTCACCATGAGCGCCAGTTCGTGATCGTCATTGATAATGAAGGGGACGTGGTATTTCCGGCAGAGCTTCAGCAATCGCGCAGCCTGCAGGCGTTTTACCGATGCCTCCGCGTTCTTGTTCCGGTATTGCAGCATGGCGGCGCCCGACGCCAGAATCTGTTCCGTTTTGTCCAGAAGTTCTGCGCACGAAAGACCGGCGCATCCGGTGATGACATACAGCCCATGGTCGGGAAGGGCGGGCATCAAACCTCAGGCGTGTTGTTTGCGGAAAAACCGGTTGGGATGGTATTGCCCGGAGCCGAGCGAGAATCCATATTTCAACGTGTACCAGGTGAATTCCTGTGCCGCTGCGACTGCCGTCTCAATGTCCTTGCCAAGCGCCAGGTGGGCCGCGACCGCAGCGGACAGGGTGCAGCCGGATCCGTGGTAGGTGCCCGGGAGCCTTTCCCATGCACAACGCCCTGCCTTTTTACCGTTGCGGTAAAGGATATTGACAATCCTGCCGGCCCGGTCCCGGCTGCCGGTAATCAGCACAGCCTTGCATCCCCTTTTGAGCAATTCTGCCCCCGCGGCATCCGGGTCGCTTTTTCCCGTCAGCTCACGCGCCTCGCTCAGGTTGGGCGTGATGACGGTGGCATGGGGCACCAGCCGTTGGTACAGATCATCCCGGTATTTCCTGTCCAGAAGCGCCTGGCCCGTTCCCGATGCGAGCACGGGGTCGAGTACCACGGGTATATCTCCGATGCCGCCCAGCGTCTTTTCCATGATCCTGATCAATGCCGAATTTCCCGCCAGGCCGATCTTGCAGGCGTTGATCGGGATGTCTGCAAGCAGTGTATCGATCTGTTTCCGGAAATGCGCCGGCGTCTGGGGACGGACGGCGCTGACCTCCCTGGTATTCTGCGCCGTCAGCGAGGTGATGACGGTGACGGCGAAGCAATTCGCGCTCGCGATTGTTTCGATGTCGGCCTGAACCCCCGCGCCACCGGCGGGATCGTGACCGCCCATGACGAGAACGACGGGTTTCTTCTCCTGCGCGGGCA
>CAZXGW010000157.1:0-1436 GCA_964640355.1 uncultured Enterobacteriaceae bacterium | reverse complement strand
ACTAGAAAGGCCGGACGACGGCCAGGATTACGATAAGGATCAGGAATATGGCTGGAATTTCATTGAACCAGCGATACCAGACATGGCCGTGCCGGTTGCGATCGTGCCTGAAATCATACAGCAGTTTTCCGCAGTATACGTGATAGACGACAAGGAGGGCGACCAGCAGCAGTTTGACGTGCATCCACAGTGATCCCGCGTAGCTTGACCAGCCGGCAAGGACCAGCGTCCAGGCGCCGAACACCAGCGCCAGTACCCCACCGGGGGTCATGATCCCGAAATACAGTTTACGTTCCATGATCTTGAACCGGTCGATGCTGAACCGGTCCGTGGTCATGGCGTGGTACACGAACAGGCGCGGCAGGTAAAAGAGGCCGGCGAACCAGGTGACCGCGAAAATGATATGGAAAGCTTTTGCCCAGAGCATTCAGCAATCAGTGAAAAGTTTAAGTTGGAAGGTTAAAAGGTTCTTGTTAATTAAAAAAATCATGCTCCGGTTTTATCAGTGGATGCTTTTTCCTTTTCACCTTCAACTTTCAACTTCCACTGGTTGCGTTATATATTCCATTATCTGTCGGCGCAGGGCGGTCATGTCCGTTTTACCCGTCTTCTGCTTCACGATGCTGCCGTCGGGTGCGATGAGAAACGATGCAGGTGTGGCGCTGACCCCGCCAAAGGCCCCGGCGATTTTACCGTCTATGTCGAGGGCGACAGGATAAGGCAGCCCCCGTTCATTCACCACGTGAATCACCCGGTCGGGGGGATCATAGGCCATGGCAACGGCGATAATTTCAAACCCCCAGCCGGACAGTTCCCTGTGAAGCGCGATGAGTTCCGGCATCTCCCCGAGACATATCCGGCAGGTCGTCGCCCAGAAGGTGACGAGCACGGGTTGCCCGCGCAGGTCCTGCAAGGCCACCTGCCGCCCGTCAATGAACCTAAAGGCTGCATCGGGCGCTGTTCCGGGGAAGGCTGGCGACCACCACAGCCAGGCCGCACCCAGAACCGGGATCACGAAACCGGCGAGCAGGAGGATTTTTCTTGGTGTCATCTTGTTCTGCCGGGCATGATGGCCGTGTGAAATCCGGTGGATATGATTTCAGTCGCGTTCATGAAAGCACGCCGGCACACCGGCCGGCAACTCCAGGCGGCCAGTCTACCGGATCATTTTGTCAGCGGGATATCGCTATATTTATTGTTTATAATCAAATAGTTATATCTATAAAGCCTGTGGCTGACCCCTCCCTCGTCAGACCGGCCAGCTACTGCGGGGATGAACATCTTGACAGCAGGGGGGGTGGCCAGTAACCTTCATTCCGGCTATACCTGCGTAAAAGCAGGTGTTTTGCTCTCAATAATAACAATAACCAAATCGTGATTTACTTAAAGCGGCTACGGCCGCTTTTTTTATCTGCTTTTCCGGTAATGCCGGATTA
>CAZXGW010000156.1:0-4210 GCA_964640355.1 uncultured Enterobacteriaceae bacterium | reverse complement strand
CGGTACCTGGATAATTTATCGCGGCCGCGGAGATCATCCAGCTCGATCAAAAAGGCACAGCCCGCTATTTCGGCGCCGAGTTTCTCGATGAGTTCGCAACTGGCGGCCGCCGTGCCACCGGTGGCGATCAGATCGTCGATCAGCAATATCCGGTCATTGCTGTCCAGGGCATCGTTATGCACCTCCAGTTCCGCGGAACCGTATTCCAGGCTGTAGGAGATGCTCTGGACGTCATAGGGGAGTTTGCCGGGTTTGCGCAGCGGCACGAAACCGAGCCCCAGGTCCCAGGCCGCGAGGCTGCCGAAGATAAAACCGCGCGCCTCCATCCCCACCACTGCCGTCAGCCGTTCACCGAGAAACGGCTGGATCAATTGATGCACTGCAAGGCGCAGCATGGCCGGATTTTTAACCAGCGGTGTTATATCCTTGAACTGGATACCGGGTTTCGGGAAATCCGGGATGGTGCGGATATGGGCGGCAAGACGATCCATGGATGTTTACCTCGGTAACTTGTTACATTATCAAGCCATCTTAACGGTTTAATACGCAGGAGGGGAACCATGTGCGCATTGGTAAAACAGTACGGCCCGCTGCTGGGCAGGATCCTGTTGTCCGTCATCTTCATCATCGCCGGTTTTGAGAAGATCACGGGCTTTGAACAGACGGCGGGGTACATGGCCGGCAAGGGCCTGCCGATGGTGGAGGTCCTGCTCGTGTTGACGATCATTATCGAACTTGGCGGGGGCCTGATGATCCTCGTCGGCTGGAAGGCGCGCTGGGCGGCGACGGCGATATTCCTGTTTCTGATCCCCGTCACGCTGATATTTCATCCGTACTGGGCATTTGAAGGCCAGGAGAAGATCCAGAATTTTCACAGTTTCTTCAAGAACCTCGCCATCATGGGGGGCATGATGTATATCATGGCCTTCGGATCCGGGCCCCTGAGCCTTGATCCCACGCACGGTGATCGGGAAGGCGGCGGTTAGTAACCCGGGTCACAAACATCATTCAAATGTCTCGGGCTGCCAGGTGAACACCCGGAAGACACGCCGTGAATACGTCCCTGTAGGCTCGGGTGCCGCTGTCCCTGCGGCACACGGTCTTCCGGGTGTTCACCTGGCAGCCCTTGAGTAATAAAAGATTTTCTCTTGATAGCACACTGGTTATTCGTGAATTTCAACTTTTAAATAGTGGCGAGTGGCTTGTAATTTTTGTCTTTAAACTTTCAACTTTAAACTTTTTACTGTTTTCATGATTGAAGTACGGATCCGGTTTTACGAGGAATTGAACGATTTTCTGACAGCAGCAAACCGCCGTCAGGAGATCGGTTACCGGCTTCGGGAAAACGAAACGGTCAAGCACGCCATCGAGGCCTGCGGTGTGCCCCATGCGGAGGTTGAGCTGATCCTGGTCAACGGCGAGTCCGTGGATTTCGGTTACCGGATGAAACCGGGCGACCGGGTCAGCGTATACCCGCAGTTCGAGTGCTTCGACATCTCGCCGCTGCTGAAAGTCAGGCCGCGCCCTCTGCGCAATCCCAGGTTCGTGGCGGATGTCCACCTTGGCGGCCTGGCGAAATACCTGCGCATGCTCGGTTTCGACACGCTCTACAGCCGGACATTTTCCGATGACGGGATCGCGGCCCTGAGCACGCGTGATCGGCGCATCGTGCTGACGCGCGATCGCGATCTCCTGATGCACAGGGTCATCACCCGCGGGCGGTACGTGCGGGCGAGAAACGTGCATGACCAGGTTATCGAGGTGGTCAGCCAGCTCGATCTCAGTGGGAGCATCCGGCCGTTCAGCCGGTGCATGGAGTGCAATACCGGCCTCGTCAGCGTCAACCGCGATGACATACGGGACAGGCTGCCTGAGGGGATGGCTGAACGCTACGCCCGGTTTTCGCTGTGCCCCGGGTGCGATCGCGCCTACTGGGAAGGCTCGCATTACCGGCGCATGCAGAAATTCATAACGGAAAATATTGCCGTTGGCCGATCTGAACCCGTCACCGGGTAAACCGGGCGCCTGGGTAGCCGGGCTCGCGTGGCCAGACGTGGAAAGCCGCATTGCGGCGGGGGCGACTGCAATCCTGCCGGTGGGCGCCGCCTGCAAGGAACACGGCCCGCACCTGCCGCTGAATACCGACCAGGTCCAGGCGGAATGGCTGGTGGAGCAGATCGTCGCCCGCCGGAATGTCCTGGCCTGGCCGACGGTCACCTACGGTTATTACCCCGCCTTCGTGGATTACCCCGGGAGTTGCAGTCTTTCGAAAAAGACCTTCGCATCGGCAGTCGGGGACATCCTGCAGGGTATCCTCGGCACCGGCGCGCGCAGGGTCCTGGTGGTTAATACCGGCATCAGCACAATAGCACCCCTGCAACAGGTGATCAGCCTGCTGGAGGACAACGATCGAGTTACCCTTGTTAACGTTTATGCGGGCCCGCGTTTCCGGCAGGCCCAGGCCGACATCGAGGAGCAGGCTGTTGGGAGGCACGCTGACGAGATTGAGACCTCCATCATGCTGGCGATAGCTCCGCACGTCGTGGACAGGGCCAGGGCGACACGCTGGCTGGACTACGCCGGATCGGGGCCGCTGAGCCGGGCCGATCCGGCTGCGCGCAATTACTCGCCGAGCGGCGTCATCGGTGACGCTACGCTGGCCAGCCGGGAGAAGGGCGCACGGCTGGTACAGGCCATCCTGGATGATCTGGACGAATTTTTTGAATCGCCTTCATGATGTCCTTGCGCAGAAGGAAGACCGCGCCTGCACACCCTTGGCGCGTTACCCCCGGGCAGGCCATCGCCATCCAGGAACACTTGCGCGATCGGATCATCTCCCGTGACGATTTCAGCCGGATAAAGACAGTCGCCGGCATCGATGCCGGCTTCGATGCGGAAGGAAGGCGCACCCGCGCCGCTGTCGCCGTCCTTGATTTTCCGGCGCTGGTCTTGCGTGAAGTCGCGGTGCACAGCCGCCGGACCGCCTTCCCCTACATCCCGGGCCTGCTGTCATTCCGTGAAGTGCCCGCCGTGCTCGGGGCGATGGCGAAACTGGAGTGCCTGCCGGACTTGCTGTTGTGCGATGGGCAGGGTGTTGCCCACCCGCGCCGTTTCGGCATTGCCAGTCATCTTGGATTATTATTGAACCTGCCGTCCGTGGGTGTCGGCAAAACGCGGCTGACAGGGACCCATGAAGCGGTACCGGATCGGCGGGGTGCCTGGCGGCCGCTGATGGACGGGGAGGAAGTGATCGGTGCCGTGCTGCGCACCCGTGCCGGTGTCAAACCGGTTTATGTGTCCATCGGCCACCGGATCAGCCTGCGCACGGCCATTGACTATGTCATGCGCTGCACGACGCGATACCGGCTGCCCGAAACGACGCGGCAGGCCCATAAATTTGCCTCGGGGGTTGGTTTTTGAACAATGGGCGGCCTTCGACCATGCGGAAAAAACATGAAGAGTCAGGTGGAACCATGAGATTTCTCGCCATCCTGCCGGCATTGCTCGTGCCGGTCCTGCTCGCCGGGCACGCCGTTGCCGGAGACAGGTACGCCGACGAGCGCCGGAAGATGGTAGAGGCTATCCGGGATACCGTCGAATATACCCGCGCGTATATCGGCCGGTCGGCGCTGGATGAACGCGTGATGGCGGCGATGGCACGGGTGCCGCGGCATGAATTTGTGCCCGATGGGGTCAAGCCTTTCGCCTATTACAACCGCCCCCTGCCCATCGGACATGGCCAGACCATTTCCCAACCGTATATCGTGGCCTTGATGACGGACCTCGCCGCCGTGGATGAAAATTCCATCGTGCTGGAGGTGGGAACCGGTTCCGGGTACCAGGCGGCCGTACTGGCGGAGCTGGTGGCGCATGTGTATACGATTGAAATCGTGGAAGCCCTCGGCCGGCGCGCTGACAGGGACCTGCAGAGGCTCGGTTACCGGAATGTGACCGTCCGTATCGGCGACGGGTACAACGGCTGGCCGGAGAAGGCGCCTTTCGATGCCATTGTCGTCACCGCCGCCCCGGAAGAGGTGCCCGAACCACTCATCCAGCAGTTGAAGCCCGGCGGAAAACTGGTCATCCCGGTGGGAAGCCAGGCCGGCGCCCAGACCTTGGCGGTCATCGAGAAGGATGCCGCCGGCCGCATACGGCGCAAGGATATTCTGCCTGTCGGTTTTGTCCCACTGACCCGGGATCAGTAACAGAA
>CAZXGW010000155.1:0-4227 GCA_964640355.1 uncultured Enterobacteriaceae bacterium | reverse complement strand
GGCAAAACTTCTGGGCTCGCCCCTGACATGCACCACTCCCCTGAGGACCTGGTCGGGGGCTTCAACCGCTTGATCGGAAATTCTAAATTTTACCCGGTAGATCGAAGTCTCCGGCACGAGGCGGCCATCCTCGCCCGGGCGCACCGCTATTTCTCCGCCGTATTGCGAGGCCAGGTACGGGATATCCAGCCGGGCGATATTGGCCTGTTCCAGTTCAGTGATCACTGCCTTCACGCGTTCTCTGCCGGGATCATCGGGAATGAAGGTTGCCGGCTGTGAAACGGCGACCCTCGACAGGTCGTTTTCATAAACCGTCCCGGTGATGGTCAGGTCTCCGGTGGCCGTTATAAACGCCAATGCCAGTTTTTCATTAATCCAGCGGCCCGGGTGGAGGGATTCGGCCATTTCGGCTACCTTCCCCCGGAGCGGGGCGCGTATGACCAGCCTGTCTTTCAGCCCATGCAGGCCGGCCAGCGCCGATGTTTGCTCCCTGAGCTGCTGCAGGATGACGTGCAAATCGGAAAGGTCACGGATATTTGAAGCACGCCGATCGGATCGCAGCGCCAGGGCCTCGATCCTCTTCCGGGTCCGGAGTATTTCCTGATCGAGCCAGGGGGATTCCAGTACAAGCAGCACGTCTCCCTTATCGACGGTATCCCCCTCGCGGATATTCACCTCCCTGATGCGTCCCGCCACCGGGGCATACACCGTTGCCTTGTCTGCTATCTCCAGTATCGCGGGCATGGAAATTCTGGAACTCCACGGAATGAAAAATAACGATGCCAGCAAGAGGCACACAAGGAAGGTAACGGCGAAGCGCCCCGTCCTGGCAATCCTGTTTCTCATTTTCCACCAGACGTTTATTTCGCGGGCCACGGGATGGATGATAAACCAGTAGATTTCCGCAATAAACAGGATGATGCCGAGCAGCTTGAAGAAAAAATAATAGATGAGCACTGCTATGGCGGCAAAAATGACAAAGCGGTATGCCCACGTCAGCCAGGCGTAAACCACGAGTTTCGTCTCGATGTTTTCTGGCAGTTTCTCGGGTGGCCCTTCCTCCGCCGCAAAGAGAAGTTGTCTCAATTTCCACCTGCCGAGGGCAAACGCGCGTGCCTGGAGATTCTGCACCCCCAGCCAGTCGGACAGGATGTAGTAGCCGTCAAACCGCATGAACGGATTAAGGTTGATCGCCAGGGTGAGCAACCAGCTGATTGTCGCGAAGACAAACGCCGTGCTTCGCAGTATGCCGTCAGGCAGGAAACTCCAGAGGAAGGTGCAGACCAGGGCGATGTAGAGTTCCGTGATCATCCCCGCCGCCCCGATTTTCAAACGCTGCCCGCGCGAGGTTAACCGCCACGCATCCGTGGTATCCGTGTAAAGCACGGGGATCAGCACCAGGAAGGCAATGCCCATCGTCGGTATCCGGCAGCCATAACGCATGGCCGTCAAGGCATGGCCGAGCTCGTGCAGAATTTTTACCACGATGAGCGCCAGCGCGTAGAAAACCGCGCCCTGCCAACTGAAGAAATACAAAAACGTGCTGGCGAACGAATCCCATTGATGGATTGCGAGATACAGGCCGACAAAACCCAGCATGACCATGAAGTTGCGCGCCGTTACTGTGTAGAGGGGCTCGACGCCGGGCAAGAGGAGGCGCAGGAACCGGTCCGGATGGACGAGGGGGATCCGCAGGAAAAGGTAGTTTTTCAGCAACCAGAGGAGACGATTCGGTCTGCTTGCAAGATATTGCCGGTAATAGTCACCGCTCGTATTGTTTACCGATTCGCGCGTAAGGCTGTTTGCATATAAAAATTTGAGAAGGTCCGTCAAGTCCTGCCTCGTCACCTGGCAGGTCGTTTCCTTCCTGATCCTTTCCAGAAGTGTTTCGGCGTCACCGGCGTTCCACCGGGAAAGCAGCTCGAAGGCTATCCACCCGATCCGGAAATAGCTGTTCCTTACGGGATCAAAAATCGTCCAGGTAGGGGAACCATCCAGCTCTGACGGTCCCTCAAGCAATTGCAGGTCATCCCGCAACGCCGGCAGGGGTTGATCGCCTGCAGGCCCGGGCTTCATAAGCCCGTGAACTGGCGCAACGCGGATACAGGACGCCTGAAAAGGTAGAAGAACAGGCTGACCTTGCCGCCGTAAATCTTGGCCGTCCCCTGCAAACCGATCCGGACATTAACACCGGCATCGAGGAACTCGGCATCGACGTTGTAAGCCAGGACCTTTTCGGGAGTCAGCGAGGCGTTGTAGCTCGCATGGGTCACCCTGGCCGGCAAAGATTTCAGCGGATCGATATCGAGATATACCTCGACCTCGGCATTCTCAGACAGGATGATGGCATCCGCGACGGGCAGGTTTATCCTGAGCTTTATCCGGTCCGGATCCGCAATGTGCATGATCCTTTCACCGGTTACCACCGGTCGCCCGACCCATTCCGCCTTGTCACCGTACAGAAGAAGCCCGTCCATGAGCGCGGTCACTTCGACTTGCTTGAGCAGCTCGCGCGCATAATCGAGTTCCGCCGCTTTCAGTTCCGCCTGCGCCTTCAACAGGGCCACTTGCGCCTTGCTGTCCTCGTCCCGGAAGGCCCCCTGTGATGCCTTGCGATATTCCGACATGGCGACTTCGAGCGACTTCTCGGCGACTTCAAAGTTGCTCCGGAGCCTGGTGTCTTCGTACCTGAATATCACGTCGCCTTTTGCCACATGGGTATTCGGCGGTACCAGTACCTCTTCAATCACGCCGTCTATCGGCGCGCTGACCACCACCGGATCTTTCGCCACCACTTCAACCGGCGCGAGCGTCGATAGCCTCACCG
Source organism: uncultured Enterobacteriaceae bacterium (assembly GCA_964640355.1). Classification (GTDB taxonomy): domain Bacteria; phylum Pseudomonadota; class Gammaproteobacteria; order Eutrophobiales; family Eutrophobiaceae; genus CAZXGW01. The sequence goes on along the minus strand of CAZXGW010000155.1, from coordinate 1,400 downwards.
GCACGAACATAAGTGCAATCAGGCCGGCAACTATTGCCCACGCTGCCAGGCGCCGCACGCGCGAATCCCCGGGGATATTCTTCCTTCCGGCGAGGGCCGCCCACGCATGGGCATAGGTTTCCGTCAACCTTTTAACGAGGGTCGCTTCATTCTCCTGCCAGGGGGTTTCCCTGGCCAGCCAGAGCCCGCCGATGACAACGCCATCCGGCAATCGTAACGGGCACCAGAGCGCAAAAGGCAGGGAATAATCGTTCCATCCTTGCCGGAGTTTTTCCGGAGCGGTTTCCGCATCAAGCCGCTGCAGTGATCCTTCCGGCCCGGAGGTAAAGAGACTGTCCGCCAGGCTTTCGAGCCACCGGATAAACGGCGCATCCCTTGCGATTACCGGGACGCTCGATGCGGCCTCCACGCGCCAGCGCCGCCTCGATACGGTGCGGCAGGTAAACAGAAACGCCTGCCGGTAGGAAACCAGGCGGCGCGTCTCGTTGACGACGAGAAATTGCAGCGCCTTTACGGATTCCGCCTTGCGCGCCAGGGCTTCAAGCTGCAATAGCGCGGACAGATTCCTAAGTTCCGCCTCTTGCCTGGAATCCATTGCCGCGATCGATCATTGTGCTGGTTCGAAAAATGCCGTCCCGCTCATCCCGGACAAAATATCGTCTGACGGCGATTCAAATACACCTGCCGCCAGGACAGTCTGGCTGACGGGATCAACGGCCGCCCCGATGCGCGACACCTTTGCCGGGTATCTTTTCCCGGTTTCATCGACAAGGAAATCAAATGATGCAGCGGTTTTCAGCCAGCCCAGCCACTTTGACGGGAGTATCAATTCGATCTCCAGGTTCCGGTCATCCAGGATGGACAGCAGTTCCCTGTTGGCGGACACGCTTTCATGCTCGTTCACCAGCACCTCGATCACGCGCCCGTCATAAGGCGCCTTTATGGTGCAGCGGTTGACCCTGACGCCCGCAATCTCGACATCCGCCTCTGCCTTTTTAGCCTCGGCTTTCGCTATTTCCACTTCAATATCGCTGATCGCGTTCAGGGACAACAATTCTTTCCTGTTCTGATAATTTTTTGATTTTGCCTCGTTCTCCGCCTTCGCGGCGGCCAGTTCCGCCCGGTACAGGGAACAGTCAAAACTGACCAGGATATCGTCCTTGTTGAACCTGTCTCCGTTTTTATACGGCATCCTGATGATCCTCGCCTGGATCTCGCTGGACAACACTGCCCTTGTTACCGGCCTGATCAAACCGCGGATCGGGCCGAAATCATCGCCCGCCGGAATACCGGCAGTGACTTCACCGGATTTGACCGGGACCGCCATCCCCGCACAGGCCAGGCATGCCAGTAAAGACAACGTAAGGGGATGATTCAGCGCCGTGCTTTTCATGATCCTG
>CAZXGW010000154.1:0-4295 GCA_964640355.1 uncultured Enterobacteriaceae bacterium | reverse complement strand
CCAGGCAGGGCCAGGAGACTCCAGATCATTCAGGCGACTTGCTTGGTGCGGCCGGCGGTCTGCAGGTGAACGGGGTGCTCCGTAACCAGCGCCGGTCGCGGCAGTGGTTCATCCCGGTAAAGGACGGGCGGCTCCGGCGCCATCGGCCCGTCGGTACGCGGCCCCATGAGAAATACGCGCAGGGCCGCCAATGGCCGCCGAAAAGTGTGATTCACGGCCGTGGCCTCGTAGCCGCAATGTACCATGCAGTTATCGCACTTCGGGTTGCGGCCGGTGCCGTAGTTTTCCCAGGCCGTATCTTCCATCAACCCGGCGAAGCTGTCGGCATAGCCTTCACCCACCAGCAGGTAACAGGGTTTCTGCCAGCCGAAGACATTGCGGGTCGGGTTGCCCCACGGCGTACACATATAGGACTGGTTGCCGGCCAGGAAATCAAGGTAAAGCGAAGACTGGTTGAACCGCCATTTTTTTCCCTTCCCCAGCCTGAAGATCTCCCGGAACAGCTTTTTGCTTTCGGTGCGCTTCAGGAAAACATCCTGCCTGGGGGCCCGCTCGTAATTGTACCCGGGAGAAATAGTGACGCCTTCGACCCCCAGCGCCGTGGCCATGTCCATGAACTCAGCCACTTCTTCAGCCGTTTCGCCCTGGAACAGGGTGCAATTGATCGTGACCCGGAAACCACGCGACCTGGCCTGCCGGATGACCTCGATGCATTTGTCGAACACCCCATCGCGGCAGACGGAAGCGTCATGACGGTCGCGATTGCCGTCGAGATGGATTGAAAACGTCAGGTACGGTGATGGCGTATAGTCGTCCATTCGCCGTTCGAGCAGCAGGGCGTTCGTGCACAGGTAGACGAATTTCTTTTTCCGTATGAAACCGTCCACGATCATCGGCATGTCCCGGTGGATGAGCGGTTCACCGCCCGCGATGGACACGACGGGTGCGCCGCATTCCTCGATCGCCTCCATGCAGTCCTCGTAGCTCAGGCGCTTGTCGAGGATATCGTCCGGATAATCGATCTTGCCGCAGCCCGCGCAGGCGAGGTTGCAGCGGAACAGCGGTTCCAGCATCAGCACCAGGGGGTAACGTTTTTCGCCGCGCAGTTTCTTGCCGAGGATGTACCTGGCAATGCGGTACTGTTGTATCAGGGGGACGCCCATTGAGTGCTCCGCTTATTATTCTGCCCAGACCGCCGCCCGAGGCAGCCTGAAATATCCATAAAATGAATAAGATAAAATATGCTCCGGCAAATGTACAGCACGTTCGTCATGGTGAGCGGCGGAACAGCGCAAACCTGGCAGCCCGTTGCCGGTCCGGCGGATTTCTTGCCAGGGTGTGGCCTCAACCTCCATAATGAATTCTCCCGGAACGCGTCAAAACACAATCAACGATGCATCAGCCGCTCAGCACGCCCATTTTGGACAGGATCAATTCCCCGGCCGACCTGCGCGCCCTGCCGGAATCTGACCTCATTCCGCTGGCGCAGGAATTGCGTGAATATCTCCTGCATACGGTCAGCCAGAGCGGCGGCCATTTCGCCGCGAGCCTCGGCGCCACCGAGCTGACCGTCGCGCTGCATTACATCTTCAATACCCCGGAGGACAGGCTGGTCTGGGACGTGGGCCATCAGGCCTACGTGCACAAGATCCTGACCGGCAGAAAGAACCGCCTGCACACCATCCGCAAGTGGCAGGGGCTGGCGCCTTTTCCGAAGCGCGACGAAAGCAAGTACGACACCTTCGGGGTGGGGCATTCGAGCACATCGATCAGCGCGGCCCTGGGTATGGCGATCGCGGCGCGGCAGGCTGGCATCAACCGCAAGGTGGTTGCGATTATCGGCGACGGCGGCATGACCGCCGGCCTGGCGTTCGAGGCGCTGAACCACGCCGGTGACCTGGGCATTAACCTGCTCGTCATCCTGAACGACAACGATATGTCGATCTCGCCGAACGTCGGTGCGCTTTCCAACCGTATCGCCCAGATCCTCTCGGGCAAGATTTACACCACGGTGAAGAAGGGCAGCAAAAAAGTCCTGTCGAAGATGCCGAGCGCCTGGGAGCTGGCGCGCCGTGCCGAGGAACACGTCAAGGGGCTGATCGTACCCGGCACCCTGTTCGAGGAACTGGGTTTCAACTACATCGGGCCGATCGACGGCCATGACCTGCCGACGCTGCTGACCACGATCCGGAACATCAAAGAACTCGAGGGCCCTCAGCTTTTGCACGTCATAACCCGCAAGGGCAAGGGCTACGCACCGGCGGAAGCCGACCCGGTGAAGTACCACGGCGTCACCCCGTTCGATCCCGAGAAGGGCATCGTGCCGTCCGGGAAGGGGGCAAAGAAACCCACCTACAGCGACGTGTTCGGGGACTGGGTGTGCAACATGGCGGCGCTCGACCGGCGACTGGTCGCCATTACCCCGGCCATGCGCGAGGGTTCCGGCCTGGTGAGATATGCCAGGGAATATCCCGACCGTTATTTCGACGTGGCGATCGCGGAGCAGCACAGCGTCACCGTGGCGGCGGGGATGGCCTGCGACGGCCTCAAACCCGTCGTGGCGATCTATTCCACGTTTCTGCAACGGGCCTATGACCAGGTGATTCATGACGTGATTAACCAGAAACTCCCGGTCCTGTTCGCGATAGATCGCGCCGGCCTGGTAGGCAACGATGGCCCGACCCACAACGGCAGTTTCGACCTGACCTACCTGCGCTGCCTGCCGAACATGGTGATCATGGCCCCCGCCGATGAAAACGAATGCCGGCAGATGCTTTATACCGGCTTTCTGCTCGACCAGCCGGCCGCCGTGCGTTATCCGCGGGGCACCGGGCCGGGGGTCGCGGTACAGAAAGAAATGACCGCCCTGTCGATCGGCAAGGCGGAGCTCAGGCGTAAAGGCAAGACCATCGCCATTCTCGCCTTTGGCACGATGCTGGAACCCGCCCTTCAGGCCGCCGAGGAGCTGAACGCGACCGTGGTGAACATGCGGTTCGTGAAGCCCGTTGATGACGACATGATCCTGCAGATGGCGGCCAGCCATGACCTCCTCGTGACAATCGAGGAAAATATGGTGCAGGGTGGCGCCGGCAGCGCGGTGAATGAAACCCTGGCCGCCCATGGCCTCTCGCACCCCATTATCAATTACGGCCTGCCGGACCGGCTGATCCAGCATGGTTCGCGCGAGGACATGCTGAAGGATGCGGGACTGGACAAGGAAGGGCTGCTGGATTTTATTCACCGGCATCTTGTCCGGGCCAGGCGGGACAGGAAGGCAAAAAGCGCCTGATTCACTCCCTCCTTCGGGCGGTTCACGCCCTGTTTCCGGCGCGCAATGCCTGCACCGTCACCACGATCAGGGTCAGGATGGTCAGCGGGATCACGAAGTAGAGCATGGCCGCGCTGAACACGGGCAATGCGTCATGATGGCGGGCGGCCAGAAAAAGATAGAACGTGTAGGCGAGGTAATACCCGAACAGCAGTGCCCCCTCCCACCGTGAAATCCTGTTGCCGGTAAAGAATATCGGCAGGCAGGCGAAAGACACGGCGATCATGATCGGGATGTCAAACCGCAGGACGGCCGGGGTGACGCTGATGCCTTGCGGTGCCGCGAGGCTCGATAAACCGAGCACACCCAGCATGTTGAACAGGTTGCTGCCGATCACGTTGCCTATGGCGATATCCCGTTCCCCCCGGATAGCGGCGACGACCGAGGTGGCCACCTCGGGGAGTGAGGTGCCCGCCGCGATGATTGTCAGGCCGATGATAAGATCGCTGACGCCCAGGTCGTGGGCGATGTCCGTGGCGCTGTTGACGAGCCAGTTGGATCCGAGGACGAGCAGCGCCAGGCCGCAAGCCACGAGAATGGCGTTGGTGATCCACTGCCCCGCGGTGGCCTGGACAGGGGCGGCATATTCCCGCGCATATTCATCCAGCACTTCCCTGGATTCTTTCCGGCTCTGGCGGATGAGAAACAGGATGTAAACCAAGAGGCCGAGAAATAACAGCAGCCCGTCCAGGCGGCTGAAGTTCAAATCGAGACCGAGGATCAGGACCACGACGGATACGGCGATCATCAGCGGCACGTCAAGCCGGATGAGCTGCTGGGATACGGCAAGCGGTGTCACCAGCGCCGACAGACCGAGGATGAACAGGACATTGAAGATATTGCTGCCGATGACGTTTCCGACGGCGATATCGGCCTTGCCTGAAATCGCAGCATTGATGGATACCGCGAATTCCGGTGAACTCGTGCCGAACGCCACGACCGTCAGGCCGATGATCAACGGCGAGAT
>CAZXGW010000153.1:0-4304 GCA_964640355.1 uncultured Enterobacteriaceae bacterium | reverse complement strand
TTATACTATTTTCTTGTCCAGCAACAAATTCAGGCTGAAGCGTATCCCGAACCCCGTGGTGTCCGTCGGGATATGGGCGAGGCCGCCCTTGCGGTTGCTGCTGGCCAGGTCGATATGGATCCAGGGCGTATTGTTTTTCACGAAGCGCTGGAGGAAACGCGCGGCCAGTATGTGATCCGCGCCGGTCTCGCGCGAGCATTGCTTGATATCCGCAATATCACTCTCGATCAGCGTGTCGTAGTCCTCATCCAGCGGGAACGGCCACACCCTCTCGCCGCTGTCACGCCCGGCGTCAACCAGCACCGGCAACCACTCGTCGCGGTTGGTGAATATCCCGCTGTAGGCCTTACCGATCGAGTAGATGCAGGCGCCGGTAAGCGTGGCGTAATCCACGATCAGTTTCGGCTTCTGCCTTGACGCCAGGGCCAGCGTATCGGCCAGCACCATGCGCCCTTCGGCGTCGGTGTTCACCACTTCGATGGTGGTGCCGTCGGAGGCGGTAATCACGTCGTTCGGTTTGTAGGCCTTCGGGCCAATGTGATTCATCGCGACCGCCATCCAGCATTCCACGGGGAATTTCACCTGCAACCGGGACAGGGCAAGCAGCGTACCGAGCGCCACGGCGCTGCCCTGCATGTCCTCGTGCATGCCGTACATGTAGGCGGCGGTCTTCAGGTTGGTACCGCCCGTGTCATAGCAAATCCCCTTGCCGACCAGGACCAGCCTGCGTTTTCCGGCGGCGCCGGCGGGTGTGTAATGCAGGCGTACAATCCCGGCGTCCTGCGTCGGGCTGCCCTGGGCGACCGCGAGAAACGCGCCGGCCTTGTACCTTTTCAGCGTCCGGACGTCATAAAATTCGAGCTTCCACCTGTTTTTCCTGGCCAGTTCCCGCACGCGTTTCAGGTAGGCGGCAGGCGTCAGCATGTTGGCAGGCAGCATGCTCAGGCTTCGCGCCAGCGCATTGCCTTCGACCTCGGCAAACGTGCGCCGGAATTCATGGGCCGCCCTGATGCCATAGAGGTGAATCGTCTGAAGTCCCGTCCCCGGCCGCCGTTTGCTCCTGAATTTCGGCATCTCTGCCGCAGCGGCCAGCACGGCGGCAATGAGGGCTTCGGCGATCCGTTCGACCTGTCTTGCCGAAAAACCGTGAACCAGGATCCCCAGCTCCTTCACGCCGTACCCTTCGTGGGCACCGGCCAACTGGCGGGCGAGGGTCAGCAGTTCGAAGCTGCTGATCGCCGGTCTTACACAGGCAAACGAGACATGGCTGCACGTCGTGTTTGGCAGATCGAGAATCACCGGTTTCTTGTCCGCCTTGTCGCCGTCCAGACGCTTCCACCGCGCCTGCAGGATATCTCCGTAAGGGACCTGGCTGATGGCCCTGGCCGGCAGTGGATGGGGCAGGACGAAGATCCAGTTGGCCAGCTTGTCGATAGCCTGCGGATCCGCCCGCCTCGCCTGCTGGTGAAGTCGTATAGTATTCATAATCAACGGTGATTCCCGGTCCCTCCCGAGCCGGAGGTTCAATGCCCGTATTGTATTGAAACAAGGCCGCTATTTCGAATACGGGAAGGCGAGGGCTCACCGGAAAGGCGCCGGGCAGGATTCCACCCCTCACAGCTCTCCTATATAGTTACCGTGGCTATGGCAACGGCGGAACACTACAAAGATATCGACCCCCAGGAAACGCAGGAATGGCTGGACGCCCTGGAATCCATCCTGGAACGGGAAGGCGTTGAACGCGCCCATTTCATCCTGGAACACCTGATCGCCAAGGCGCGAAAGTCCGGGGCTTACCTGCCCTATTCAGCGAATACGGCCTATCTGAATACCATCCCGGCGGCCAAGGAGGAGCGTTCACAGGGCGACCACGAGATTGAGCGGCGTATCCGGTCGCTGGTGCGGTGGAACGCCATGGCCATGGTAGTCAAGGCCAACCGCAAGAGCAGTGAACTGGGCGGCCATATCGCCAGTTTTGCGTCCTCGGCAACGCTCTATGATGTCGGCTTCAACCACTTCTTCCGTGCGCCGACCGAGAACCACGGCGGCGACCTGTTGCTCATCCAGGGGCATTCTGCGCCCGGTATTTACGCGCGCGCTTTTCTCACCGGCCGCGTGACCGAAGAGCAGCTGAACAATTTCCGCCAGGAGGTCGACGGCAACGGCCTCTCGTCCTATCCGCACCCGTGGTTGATGCCGGATTACTGGCGATTCCCGACCGTCTCGATGGGCCTCGGCCCGCTGATGGCCATCTACCAGGCGCGCTTCATGCGCTACATGGAAAACCGCGGCCTGCGGGAGCCGAGCGACAGGAAGGTATGGGCGTTCATGGGCGACGGCGAGATGGATGAACCCGAATCGATGGGCGCGATCGGTCTCGCCGCCCGCGAGAACCTGGATAACCTCATCTTCGTCATCAACTGCAACCTGCAGCGCCTGGACGGCCCGGTAAGGGGCAACAGCAAGATCATCCAGGAACTCGAAAGCGCGTTCCGTGGCGCCGGCTGGAACGTCATCAAGGTCATCTGGGGCTCTTACTGGGATCCCCTGATTGCGCGCGATACCACGGGCCTGCTGTACCGGCGCATGGAAGAATGCGTCGACGGTGAATACCAGGCCTTCAAGGCCAACGACGGCGCCTATGTGCGGGAGCATTTCTTCGGCAAGTACCCGGAGCTCAAGGCCATGGTCGCCAACATGTCGGACGAGGATATCTGGCGCCTGAACCGCGGCGGCCATGACCCGCACAAGGTCTACGCCGCCTATGCTGCCGCCGTCAAACACAAGGGGCAGCCGACGGCGATCCTGGCCAAGACGGTCAAGGGCTATGGCATGGGCGAGGCCGGCGAGGGACAGAACATCACGCACCAGCAGAAAAAGATGGGAGAAGAGGCGCTCAAGGCCTTCCGGGACAGGTTCAATATCCCGATCTCCGACAAGGAAATCGCCGATGCGCCGTTTTACAAGCCCCCGGAAGACAGCCCGGAGATCCGCTACCTCAGGGAACGGCGGAAGCAACTCGGCGGCTATTTCTTCGACAAGGTCAGAAAACCGCCACCCCTCAAGATTCCTTCCATCGATATCCACAAGAAACTGCTGGAGGGGACGGGCGACCGCGAGATATCCACCACCATGGCCTTCGTGCGCATACTCAATGCCCTTATCAAGGACAGGGAAATCGGAAAGTACATCGTACCCATCGTGCCGGACGAGGCGCGCACCTTCGGCATGGAAGGCATGTTCCGGCAACTGGGGATCTACTCCAGCATCGGGCAGTTGTACAAGCCGGAGGACCAGGATCAGGTGATGTATTACCGCGAGGACAAGAAGGGCCAGATACTCGAAGAAGGGATCAATGAGGCAGGCGCGTATTCGTCATGGATCGCGGCCGCTACGGCCCACCGCAACCACGGTCTCTACATGATCCCCTTCTACATCTTTTATTCCATGTTCGGGTTCCAGCGCGTCGGCGATCTGGCCTGGGCCTCGGGCGACATGCGTTCACGCGGATTCCTGCTGGGCGGCACGGCCGGCAGAACGACACTCGCCGGCGAAGGCCTCCAGCACCAGGACGGCCACAGCCATCTCTACGCCTCCACCATCCCGAACTGCGTGTCCTACGATCCGACCTATGCCTACGAACTCGTGGCGATCATCCAGGACGGCTTGAAGCGGATGTACCAGGATGACGAAGACGTCTTTTACTACATCACCGTAATGAACGAAAACTACACCCATCCCCCCATGCCGGACATGGTCGAGGAAGGCATCGTGCGCGGCATGTACCTGCTGAAAGGCGGCGGCAAAAAGGAACCCAAGGTGCAATTGCTCGGCTCCGGCACCATCCTCCGGGAAGTGATCGCCGCGGGTGAACTGCTCGAACGGGATTTCCACGTGACTTCGGACATCTGGAGCGTCACCAGCTTCAATGAGTTGCGGCGCGACGGCCTCGACGTGCGCCGCTGGAACACGCTGCATCCGGAGAGCAAACCCCGGACCAGCTATGTCGCTTCGTCGCTCAGGGGCGGGAATTGCCCGACGGTCGCCGCCACCGATTACATGAAGATCTACGCAGACCAGATCCGCGAGTTCGTCCCCGGGCGCTACATCGTCCTTGGCACCGACGGTTACGGCCGGAGCGACACCCGCGAGAAACTGCGGAGATTCTTCGAGGTCAACCGCTACTACATTACGGTGGCGGCATTGAAAGCGCTCGCCGATGACGGGGCGATCGAGGCGTCGAAAATCAGCGAGGCCATCAAAAAATACAACATCGACCCGGAAAAACCGAACCCGGTGACGGT
>CAZXGW010000152.1:0-4316 GCA_964640355.1 uncultured Enterobacteriaceae bacterium | reverse complement strand
GCCAGCAGCAATTCGTACCAGGACGGGTCGGGTTTACCGGCCTTGCGTATCGCCTCGCGGACGTGGGGGATCATGTTTTTGTAATCGTTCAGTTGATACCAGGCCGTGGCGGCGAGCAGGTGGGCATCGGCGGAAGGATCGTTTTCCGCGGCCAGCCACGTGTTCAGATGGTCGAGGCCTGCACGGTAATCCCCCGCGTGGATCTGCAACTGGGCGATATTGAAATACAGTTCGTGCATTACCTCCGGCGGCAGGGCATTGTGCTCGACGGCTTCAAGAAAGGACTCAAGCGCCCTGGGGTAGTCATTCCGCGCGCCGTACACATAGCCGAGGGTCTGGTGCACGACGGCGGCCGCGTAACTGCCTTCTTCGGTTTCCGCGATCAGCGGGATGAGTTTTTTCTCGGCGCCGGCATATTCGCCGCGTGCGATCATGTCCTGTACCCTGTTCAGGGAGTCATATATGGCCTCCGGCAGCAGATACTCCGATTCCCCGGCCGCGGCTTGCAGCGCCCCCGGAAACAGCAGCAGGACGAGGAGGCCGCTACGGAAAAACAGGGACAGGCGCATGGCCGGATTATCTCTTCAGGGTGAAGCGGATGTCCTGGCGCGCGCGTTTCTCGGCCGGCCGGCCGTCAATCACCGGCGGATCGAATTTCCATTTTCGTATCGCCTGCAGGACCGCCTGGTCGAAGATATCGGGTGGACTGGCTTCGATAATGACCGGATCCCTGACTGAGCCGTTCTCGGTGATGACAAATTCTACGGTCACCACCCCTTCGATCCCGGCCCGCAGCGCCCGGGGAGGATAAACGGGCTTGATCCTGACGGTCGGCGTGACGTCCGTATCGATCTCCGGAAGCGCGGGCTGGACAGGCTCGGCCGGCGCGGGTGTTTTCAGAAAGTCGCCCAGGTACGGAATCCCGCGGATGGTCAGTGGCAGATCGAAATCCGGTCTTGGCAAATCGGAACGTGCAATCTCCGGTTTCGGGATCTCGGGTCGTGCCAGTTCCGGCGGCGGCGGGGTTTTTTCCGGCGGCGGCTGGTCTTCGGCCTTCACTTCCCGCGGTCTTTCCTCGGGGGTTTCCGGCTCCTGGCGCATCCGGATGAATTCAACGAAATTCACTGCCTCGATGTCGGGGACCTCGCCGTGATCGCGGTTGACCATCTGATGGATCAGCAGGAACAGCAGGATATTGACCAGACATGCCGCCGTGATGATCAGCGGTGCCTTGACGGCGCGGGTCATGACCCTGGAAGACGGCGGGGAACCGTGCAAACTATTTCCTGGTCGCGGCGATGGCGACGTTGCTGACGCCGGCCAGGCGCACCTGGTCCAGGACATCCACGGTGGCGCCGGTCCTCGCGTCCTTGTCCGCCATGATGATCACCGTGCCTTCGGGGTTCTGCGCCTGCAGCCGTTCCACGTGCGCGCGCACCGATCGCAGGTCCACTAAATGGTTGTCGATCCAGATTTCCCCGTTTTTCCGGATCGCCACGATCAGGTTGCCGCGTTCCTGGCGCACCGCCGTCTGTGCCGTGGGCCGGTTCACCTCGACGCCGGATTCCTTGGTAAAGGAGGCCGTGACCAGGAAAAAGATGAGCAGGATGAACACCATGTCGATCAGCGGCGTCAGGTTGACGCTTGCCGCGGTGACTTCCTGTTCCGTGTGGACGTGGCGCATGGCTATACCTGGAGCAGGTCCTTGGCCCGTTCGGACTGGATCCTGGCGCGGTGGACGAGATCGGAAGTGAAGTACAGGCCGGCGAGCGCCGTGACCAGTCCCGCGGTCGTGGGCAGCAGCGCGCGTGAAATGCCCGCGGCCATCCCGCGCGTGTTGCCGGTGCCGAAAATGTTCATGACGTCGAATATCGCGATCATGCCGGTGACGGTCCCCAGCAGCCCGAGCAGCGGCAGGACCGCGGTCACCGCCTGGATGGGCACGAGGTTCCGGTGCGCGGCAATGGCGATATCGGCCAGCAGGCCTTCGCGGACACGCAAGGCATACCACGAGGTATGCTCTTTCCGCTTTTTCCACTGCCGGACGATGGCGTCGAGCATCCCGGGATAAACGGCGAGGAAGAACCAGTACCGCTCCAGGATCAGGATCCACAGAAACAGGGAGGCGATCAGGACCACGGTCAGGACGGGCCCGCCGCTCTCGAAGAATTCCAGCAGTGTTTCAAGGTGGACCTTCATGTCAATTTTCGCGGCGGGCCTCGGCGAGCATGGCGACGAAGGCGGCGCTCTTTTCATCCAGGATATGCACGAGCCGGTTGCTCCTTGACGACAGGAGGCTGTGAAACAGCAGCAGCGGAATGGCCACGACCAGGCCCATGACCGTGGTCACCAGCGCCTGGGAAATGCCGCCCGACATGACCCTGGGATCACCCGTGCCGAACAGGGTGATCGACTGGAATGTGTCGATGATGCCGGTGACGGTCCCGAGCAGCCCGAGCAGCGGGGCGATGGCGGCCAGCAGCGAGAGCAGGCCCAGCCCCCGCTGCAGGACCGGCATTTCCTTCAGGATGGCCTCGTCGAGCTTGAGCCCGAGGGTTTCGGTGTCCACGTCCGGGTTGTTTTTGTACACCGCCATGATGCGGCCGAGGGGGTTGTCGCCGGGGCGTTCTTCCTGCATCTGCCGCTGCACCTTGCGATCGAGCCGGGCCAGAATAAAGAACCGCTCGAGGGCGATCAGGAGACCGGCCAGGCCGATGAGAATGATGATGACGCCGACGATGCCGCCCTGCTGCACGCGGGTTTTCAGATCCGGCACCTGCACGAGCAGGGCAAGCATGGCACCGCGCGTGGGATCGATCGGGAACGGCAGGATGCCGTTGTCGGCGCGTTCAAGCGCGAGGGCCATCGACTGGTAGCGTTCCAGCGGCTGCCGCGGCGGTTCAACCAGGCGCTGCGACTCCGGCAGATACCGCAGGAAATGCCCGCCGGCCACGGCATTGAACACGCCGATCCGGGTCACCTGCCGCTCGATTTCATCCCCGGCGCTGGTGATGAGCAGGGATGGAAACGTGACAACGCGCCCGGATTCCGCCATTTCATCCAGCGCCACGTGCCAGAGTTCTTCCAGCTCTTCAATCGCGGGCAGTTCCCTGCTTGCGGCCAGCTTGTCGATGATGGCATCGCGATCCGGTTTCTGGGCGGACACCAGCGAGGTGTCGATGATCACGTCCATGTCGCCCGCGATCTGCCGGACCACGCCGTGCAGTTCGCCGAGCGACCCCATGCGCTGATTGAGCTGGGCGTTTTTCGCTTCGATCTCGCGCTCTTTCTGTTCGTAGATCACCCGCAGCACTTCACTGCGTTTTTCCTCGATGCCCAGCCGGGTCTTTGCCTCGTTGAGCAGGGACTGCTGCTGGTCGCGCGCCTGGCTGAATTTCTCTTCCCGCTCGGCATGCTCCTTTTTTTCAAGCATTCGTTCGCTGCGCACCCGTTCGACCAGGTCCTCGAGGGTGGCGGGGGGTTCCGCGGCGGCGCCGGCGGACAAACACAGCGCGGCGAGCAACAGCGCAAGTGTTCTCACTGCACCGTCTCCGGGGCCGGTACCGGGATCCTGAAGAGATCGGGAGGTGACTGCTTGCGCGCGATGAGGAGGCCGCGGGCGATGGGCGGATTGTAGTCATCGGGCAGCGGTTTCCAGCGTTTTTCCCGCTTGTCCCAGTAGCCGCTCTCCCTGCCGTCCAGCGTCTGGTAGAGGAGGGCGACGCGCCCGACCCGCAGCGTGTCCACGGTGCTGGTCTCGCCGTTCAGGGTAATGGTGTCGGTGCCCGCCTCGATGGTCCGGCCATACTCCATTTCGATCTGGTAGGCTTCCATGATGCGCCGGTACTTGTCCGGCAGGGATACATCCGGCCGGTCCATCATGGATCGAATGACCTCGAGTCGCGCCTGCCGCTCTTCCGCGAGGAAGGGCATGTCCAGCGCGATGAACTCCCCCAGCACCTCGATCATCCGCAGCATCAGCGGCACGATGTTGCGCTGGGTGCTTTCCAGGTTGTTCAACTGGGTGGCGATGGAGCGCAGGGCCTCATCCTGGCCGGCGCTCTGTTTTTCGAGCTGGTCGTTGTAGCTTTTCAGGCTGTCAATCGCCTGCAGGGTCGACCGGTACTCCTGGAGAAGGTCCCGCGTCTCTTCCGCCAGGGTGTCGATCCGCTCCTGGGACTGCTGCGCCTCTTCATGCGCCTGCACCGTCTCCTGCACGGCTTTTTCCAGCGGTCCGGCAGCCACCTGGCAGGGGAGGGCAAGCAGCAGAAACAGGCCAAAAACACGGCGGGTAAATTTCATCATTTTATCAGGAT
>CAZXGW010000151.1:0-4334 GCA_964640355.1 uncultured Enterobacteriaceae bacterium | reverse complement strand
GGGGCCCCGATGCGCATCAATATCCTGGCTGATTTGTTCAAGTACACCCTTATCCTGTTTCCGGCCATGCTGCTGCCTGTGACCGCGTCTGCCGAAGCCGAGGAGCATGCACGCCCCGAGAAACCGGAGACGGCCTACCAGGGCACGCCTTCCCCGCTTGAATCGGCGAAGCAGCTGCTGACCCCGCAGGCGCCTCCGGTATCGCCGGAAGAATTCGAACACGCGAAAACGATCTTTTTTGAACGGTGCGCGGGCTGCCACGGCGTACTGCGCAAGGGCGCGACGGGCAAACCATTGACGCCGGACATCACGCTGGCGCGCGGCACGGAGTATCTCAAGGTGTTCATCAACTTCGGGTCGCCCGCCGGCATGCCCAACTGGGGGACCTCGGGGGATTTGTCGCCCGAGGAAGTGGATCTGATGGCCCGCTATATCCAGCATGAACCGCCGCAACCGCCGGAATGGGGCATGAAGGAAATGAAGGAGTCATGGAAAGTGCTCGTTCCGGTTGACCAGCGCCCGGCAAAGCCGATGAACAAGCTGAACCTGGACAACCTCTTTTCGGTCACGCTGCGCGACTCGGGCCAGGTGGCGATCATCGACGGTGACACCAAGGAGATCGTCAACATCGTCAAGACCGGCTACGCCGTGCACATCTCGCGGTTGTCCTCCTCCGGACGTTATCTCTACGTCATCGGGCGCGACGCGAGGATAAACCTGATCGATCTTTGGATGGAGAAACCTGACAACGTCGCCGAGATCAAGGCCGGCCTCGAGGCGCGTTCGGTGGAAACGTCCAAATATGAAGGTTATGAGGACAAGTACGCCGTGGCCGGGACTTACTGGCCTCCGCAGTACGTCATCATGGAAGGCGACACCCTCGAACCCCTTAAAATCGTATCGACCCGCGGCATCACCGTCGATACGCAGGAATATCATCCCGAACCGCGGGTGGCCGCCATCGTGGCTTCCCACGAGCATCCCGAGTTCATCGTGAACGTCAAGGAAACCGGGCAGGTGATGATGGTGAATTATGAAGACATCAACAACCTCAAGGTCACCGCGATCGACGCGGCGCGTTACCTGCATGACGGCGGCTGGGATTCAACAAAGCGGTATTTCCTCACCGCGGCCAACCAGTCGAACAAGATCGCCGTGGTGGACTCCAGGGAAAACAAGCTCACCAGCCTGATAGACGTCGGGAAGATCCCGCATCCGGGACGCGGGGCGAACTTCATCGACGGGGAATACGGCCCGGTCTGGGTGACCAGCCATCTCGGCGATGCCAGCATTTCCTTCATCGGCACGGATCCCGAGAATCACCCGGAGCACGCCTGGAAAGTGGTCAGGACGCTCAAGGGCCTGGGCGGCGGTTCGCTGTTCGTCAAGACCCATCCCGAATCCACCAACCTCTGGGTCGATACCGCGCTGAATCCGGACGCAAAGATCAGCCAGAGCATCGCCGTGTTTGACATCAACGACCTGGAAAAAGGCCACGAGGTCCTGCCGATCGCGGAATGGGCGGATGTCGGTGAGGGCCCCAAGCGCGTCGTGCAGCCGGAATACAACAAGGCCGGCGACGAGGTCTGGTTCTCCGTGTGGAACGGCAAGGATCAGAAATCCGCCATCGTTATCGTCGACGACAAGACGCGCACACTGAAGCACGTCATCAAGGATGATCGCCTGATCACGCCGACGGGGAAGTTCAACGTGTATAACACTCAGCACGATGTTTACTGATCCGGACCGTCATGCTGAAGGGCGACATCCATCTCAGGCCGCTGCTGTACGCGTGGCTGGCCTGCCTCGCGGGAACGGGTCTGCCGTTTCAGCCGGCGGCGTTCGCCGGCGATCTTTCCGCTGAAAGACAGCGCGAGCTGGTGCATCTCGTCCGGCATGACTGTGGCTCCTGTCACGGCATGAACCTCACCGGCGGGCTGGGTCCGCCGCTCACCCCCGAACGCCTGGAAAACCGGCCGTCGCAGGAGCTGTTCGCCATCATCAACTACGGGTCCTCCGCCAATCCCATGCCGCCATGGCAGGGGATCCTGTCCGAGGAAGAGATCTCCTGGATCGTCGGCCAGCTCAAGGCCGGTTTCCCGCCGATCACCTCCGCCAAGGAGTGAATCTCATGAGCCGCTTTGTGTTCCTGTTAACGCTTCTCCTTGCTACCGCCGTGCTGGCGGCACCGCGGGAGACCGGCGATCTCGGCATCGTCATTGAGCGCGAGGCCGGCCGCGCCATGCTGGTCAATACCGCGGCGCGCACGCACGTCCTTGAATACGAGGGGTTGGGCGATCTTTCCCACGCCTCGGTGGTCTTTTCGCGCGACGCGCGCTACGCCTACGTTTTCGGACGTGACGGCGGGCTCACGAAGCTGGATCTGCTCGAGGGCCGCGTCGCGGGGCGTATCCTGCAGGCCGGCAACAGCATCGGCGGCGCCATTTCCCAGGACGGACGTTACGTCGCCGCCGCCAATTATGATCCGGGCGGCGTCAGGATATTCGATGCGGATACCCTTGCGCTCGTCGCCGACATCCCTGCCGTTTACGGTGAAGGGCCGGAGCAGAGGCAGTCCAAAACCGTTGGCCTGGTGGATGCCCCAGGCCGGCGGTTTGTCGTCAGCCTCTACGATGCGGGGGAAATCTGGATCATCGATCTCGCCGATGCCGGGGAACCCTCGATCCGGAAATTCCACGATGTCGGCTTCCAGCCCTACGATGCACTCATCACGCCGGACGGACGCTATTACATCGCCGGCCTGTACGGTGAAAACGGGCTCGCCGTTCTCGACCTGTGGCATCCCGATCAGGGCGTAAGGCGGATGCTTACGAGTTATGGACGGGGAGAGAGGGAGCTTCCCGTGTACAAGATGCCTCACCTCGAAGGCTGGGCCGTCGCCGGGAAGCATCTCTTCATTCCCGCGATCGGCCATCCTGCCGTGCATGTCATCGATACCACGAGCTGGCAGGAGACTGCCCGCATAGCGACCCGGGGCCAGCCGGTGTTCGCCATCGCGCGCCCTGACGGCCGCCAGGTGTGGGTGAATTACGCCATGCCGGACAACAGCCACATCGAAGTCATCGATGTCGCCCGCATGCAGATCGTGCAGGCGCTGGAGCCGGGAAAGGCGGTCCTGCACATGGAGTTCACTGACGGCGGGGAAGAGGTGTGGGTGTCCGTCCGCGATGAAGACCGGGTGGACGTCTATGACACGGAGACCTTCCGCAAGATCACGGGGATCCCCGCCGATAAACCGAGCGGGATCTTCTTTACATCGCGAGCGCACAAGATCGGTTTGTAGGAAACGTAGGATGAACCGGTTCACATTCAGGACGCCGCCCGCACCGAACAAGGTGGAAACCGCGGCACGCCCGCCCCGCGGCGGGATCTACACGGCGATGGAGAAGCGCCTGCTGAATGAGTTCCAGCGTGATTTTCCGTTAACGCCGAGGCCCTATGCAGAGCTGGCGCGGGCGCTCGGCACGGATGCCGGGACGGTGAAAGCGGCCCTCCGCCGCCTGCAAGCCAACGGCGCCATCAGCCGCATCGGCCCCGTGTTCAGGCCGAATGCGGTGGATGTGAGCCTGCTGGCCGCCATGGCAGTGCCCGAAAATCAGCTGGAGGACGTTGCCGCGGTGGTAAACAGTTACCCGGAAGTCAACCACAACTACGAACGTGAACACCGTTTCAACCTCTGGTTTGTCCTGCACGCCGACGATTCCGATCGCCTGCACGCCGTGCTGGATGAAATCGAGGCGAGGACGGCTATCCCCGTGCTCCGCCTTCCCATCCTCGATGATTACCATATCGACCTCGGGTTTGATCTCGCATGGCACAATTGAGCGCATGCCGGCAGATCGCGGACGCCGCTGACGCCGCCGGCGGTGAGACAGACAGGCGGTTGATCCGGTTATTGCGGCGGGGCCTGCCGCTATCCGATAAGCCTTACGCCGGGATCGCGCGCGCGGCCGGGATGTCCGAGGCCGGAGTCATTCAGCGGATCAAAACCTGGCTGGCCGAAGGCCGCATGAAGCGTTTCGGCGTCATCGTACGCCACCATGAACTCGGTTACCGCGCCAATGCCATGATCGTCTGGGATATCCCGGATGGGGAGGTGCGGGAGGTTGCCGGCATAATGAGGCAGCAGCCGTTCGTCACCCTGTGTTACCGCCGGCCGAGACGGCCGCCGGTCTGGCCCTATAACCTCTTCTGCATGATCCACGGCCGGGACCGCGGCACGGTCTTGAATCAGCTCGAGGCCATGATCGCCGCCAACGGCTGGGCGCATTTTCCCCGCGAGGTACTGTTCAGCCGGCGATGTTTCAGGCAGC
>CAZXGW010000150.1:0-4343 GCA_964640355.1 uncultured Enterobacteriaceae bacterium | reverse complement strand
TTATGAAATTCGAAATCCTGGCGAGAGACGGTGCGGCGCGGCGCGGCAGGATGACCTTTGCGCGGGGCACGGTGGAGACGCCCGTCTTCATGCCGGTCGGTACGTACGCCGCTGTCAAGGCGCTGACGCCGGAAGAATTGCGCGCGCAGGGAACCGAGATCATTCTCGGCAACACCTTTCACCTGATGCTGCGCCCGGGCGTTGAGGTTATTCAAAAACTCGGCGGGCTGCATGCATTCATGCACTGGCCCGGTCCGATCCTGACGGACTCCGGCGGCTACCAGGTCTACAGCCTGGCGAAGTCGCGGAAGATCACCGATGACGGCGTGGCGTTCCGTTCCCCCGTGGACGGCGAACCGGTGTTTCTCGGGCCGGAACAGGCCATCGAAATCCAGCACGCGCTGGCCGCCGATATCATCATGGTCCTGGATGACTGCACGCCCTATCCCGCCACCGAGGAGCATGCCCGGCATTCCATGCAACTGTCCCTGCGCTGGGCGAGGCGCTGCCGCCAGCGGCACGATCAACATCCCGCGGCCCTGTTCGGAATACTGCAGGGCGGGATGTTTCCGGCCCTGCGTGACGAGTCGCTCCGCGGGCTGCTGGACATCGGGTTCGAGGGTTATGCCATCGGCGGGCTCTCGGTGGGCGAGCCGAAGACCGGGATGTTCGCCATCCTCGCACACGTCATGCCGCAACTCCCGGAGGCGCAGCCCCGCTACCTGATGGGGTGCGGGACGCCGGAGGATATCGTCGAGGCCGTGCGGCGGGGGATCGATATGTTTGATTGTGTCCTGCCGACCCGCAACGCGCGCAACGGCCACCTGTTTACCTCGAAAGGCCTTTTGCGCATCCGCAATGCTGTGCATCGCGACAGCACCTTGCCGGTTGACGAGGAGTGCGGCTGTTATTGCTGCCGGAATTACACGCGCGCCTATCTGCATCACCTTGACCGGACCAATGAGATCCTGGGGGCGCGGCTCAATACCCTCCACAATATACATTATTATAATTCGCTGCTGGCAGGTCTGAGGAAAGCCATCGAAGCGCGCCGACTGCAGGACTTTACCGCGGATTTTTATGCCGTGCGCGAAAAGGCGCCCGACCTGTGCAATAATAGCGCGCTTTGATTTCAACCTTATCCCATGCTCGATTTTTTCGTTCAGTCTGCCAGCGCCCAGGAGGCGCCGCCACAGGGGGGAAGCGGTTTCATGGGATTTCTCCCCCTGATCCTCATTTTTGTCGTGTTTTATTTCTTTCTCATCCGGCCGCAGATGAAGCAGGCCAGGGAGCACAAGCAGATGGTGGAAAAACTGGCGAAAGGAGACGAGGTCGTAACAAGCGGCGGGCTGTTGGGGAGAATTAACAAGGTCGGTGAAAATTTCGTGGTTCTCGAGGTCGCCAAGGATATCGAAGTCAAGGTCCAGAAACATTCTGTCTCCGCCATGCTGCCGAAAGGCACGATGAAAACCCTGTAGGCGAAAGCCGGCAATAACCACAGAACTGCCGAAATCCGATAATGAACCGCTATCCGGCCTGGAAGTACATCCTGATTGTCATCATCGTCGCGGTGTCCTGCATTTACGCCCTGCCCAACCTGTACGGCAGCGATCCCGCCCTGCAGATCTCATCCTCCCGCGGGGCGGAGGTCAGCGAATTGACGGAACTCGGCGTCGTTACCGCGCTTGAGGAAGCGGGCATCACGCCGGGAAAAATGGAGCTGGTGGCCGGCAGCCTGATCGTGAGATTCGCCGATGAAGACACGCAGCTCAAGGCGCAGGACGTCGTCAAGGTCTCGCTCGGGAGGGAATACATCGTCGCCCTCAATCTCGCACCCGCCATTCCTGCCTGGTTGAGCCGCCTGGGCATCGAGCCCATGTTTCTCGGCCTCGATCTGCGCGGCGGCGTGCATTTCCTCATGGAAGTCGACATGGATGCCGCGGTCAGAAAGGCCGAGGAGCGTTACGTGTCGGACCTGCGGTCACTGCTGCGGGAAAACAGGATACGCTATAAAACCATCACCCGCCGCGAACAGGGCGGGATCGTGATCCGCTACCGTGATTCGGCGCAGCAGAATGAAGGCGATGACCTGATAGCGGATAATTACCGCGACCTCGAACTCGATGCCGTGGAAGGCAACGGCGGCGAGTACCAGACGCGCATTGCCCTGTCGGAACAGACCGTCCGGGAGACGCGGAGGAACGCGCTGCAGCAGAATATCACCACGCTGCGCAAGCGGGTAAACGAGCTGGGGGTGGCGGAACCCGTCATCCAGCAGCAGGGGGACAGGCGCGTTGTCGTCCAGTTGCCCGGCGTCCAGGATACCGCGAGGGCGAAGGAGATCCTCGGCGCCACGGCGACACTGGAATTCCGCATGGTCGATGACGAACACCCGCTGCAGGACGCGCTCGACGGCAGGGTGCCCGCCGGTTCGGCGCTGTACCGTGATCGGGAGGGCAGGCCCATTCTCCTGAAAAAACAGGTCATGTTGACCGGCGATTACATTATTGACGCCGCTTCCGGGATCGATCCTGTGGGCGGCGGACCGGACGTGACCATCACCCTTGACGGCAAGGGGGCGCGCATTTTCAGCCGGGCGACGCGCGACGAGGTAGGGAAGCGCATGGCGGTCGTGTTTATCGAGACAAAAACGGAAACCGTCGAAAAGGACGGCGAGCTGGTCAAAACCAAGGAAATCATCGAGGAAGTCATCAACGCGGCGGTGATCAAGGAACAGCTCGGCAAGCGCTTTCACATCACCGGCCTTGATTCTACCCAGGAGGCGCGCAATCTTGCCCTGCTCCTGCGCGCCGGGGCGCTGGCGGCGCCGCTGGAAATCATGGAAGAGCGCACCATAGGACCGAGCCTCGGCAGGGACAATATCGAGCAGGGTTTCGAGTCCGTCGTCATCGGCTTTCTGCTGGTCCTGGTTTTCATGGCGGTGTACTACAGGTTATTCGGCATAATCGCGAATATCGCGCTCGCGCTGAATCTCGTCCTCATCATCGCCCTGCTGTCGATGCTGCAGGCCACCCTGACGCTGCCCGGCATTGCCGGTATCGTGCTCACGGTCGGCATGGCCGTGGATGCCAATGTGCTCATTTTCGAGCGCATCCGCGAGGAACTGAGGAACAGGAACTCGCCCCAGGCCAGCATTCATGCCGGATATGAAAAGGCCTTTGCCACGATCGCCGACGCCAACATTACCACCCTGATCGCGGCGCTGGTGCTGTTCAGTTTCGGCACCGGCCCCGTCAAGGGATTCGCCGTAACGCTGTCCCTCGGCATCATCTGTTCCATGTTTACGGCGATCATGGTGACCCGCGCCATCGTCAACCTCGTCTACGGCGGGCGGCGGCTCGAGAAACTCGCCATCTGAAAAGAGCGGAAACGAATCATGGAATTCTTCAGCGTACAGTTAAACATCGACTTCATGGGGAAACGCAGGGCCGCCGCCGTGATTTCAGGAATCCTCATCGCCGCTTCCATCATGCTGGTGGCGGTTCGCGGGCTTAACTTCGGCATTGATTTCACCGGCGGGACGCTGGTAGAGGCCGGCTTTCCGGACGTGGTTGAACTCAACGCGGTCCGCGCCACCCTGGAGAATACGCCTTACAGTGGCGCCGCCGTTCAGTACTACGGCACCGCTTCGGACGTGCTGATCCGCGTCCCGCCCCGCGAGGGGTTCAACAGCGCCGCGATCAGCAATGAAATCCTGGAATATCTTGCCAGGGTGAACGAGAGGGTGGACATGCGCCGCGTCGAATTTGTCGGGCCTCAGGTGGGTGATGAATTGAAAGAAGACGGCGGCCTCGCCATGATGTACGCCCTGATCGGCATCCTGATTTATGTTGCCTTCAGGTTCCAGACGCGGTTTTCCGTCGGCGCCATCGCTGCACTCGTGCACGACGTCATCATCACGGTGGGATTTTTTGCCGTGACCCGGTTGGATTTTGATCTGACGGTGCTGGCCGCGATCCTGGCGGTTATCGGTTATTCGCTGAACGACACCATTGTCGTGTATGACCGCATACGCGAGAATTTCCGCAAGATGCGCAAGGAGAATGCCGAGGCCGTCATGAACGCGGCCATCAACCAGACGCTGAGCCGCACCATCATGACCGGGGTGACGACGCTCCTCGTGCTCGTTGCGCTGTTCTTTCTGGGCGGCGAGATCATCCACGGCTTTGCGGCCGCGCTGATCGTGGGCATTCTCGTGGGCACGTATTCATCCATCTATATTGCCAGCCCGGTAACCCTCCTGCTGGGAGTTACCCGGCAGGATTTGATGCCCGTGGAAAAGGAGGGGCTCAAGGCGGACAGCCGGCCCTGATCCGTCCGGG
>CAZXGW010000149.1:0-4355 GCA_964640355.1 uncultured Enterobacteriaceae bacterium | reverse complement strand
ATAACCGGTATGCCGGCCTATTCAATATACTGGAACAGTTTAACCACCTTCTGGACCCCGCCGACCTGCCTTGCGGCTTCGGTGGCGCGTTCTGCTTCTTCGCGTGTCTGCAGGCCCATCAGGTAAACCACCCCTTTTTCGGTGACGACCTTTACGCTGATGCCGTTGAAGTTCTCCATGGTCAGCAGCTTGGTTTTGACCTTCGAGGTGATCAGGCTGTCGCTGCTGCGGCTGACATACGCGCTTGGCGCAGCGATGGTGACTTCATTATAGACATGGCTGACCTTGGGGATGTCGCGCACGATTTTAATGATCCTGTCCCGGAGTTCTTCGCTGGGGGCCTCACCGGTGACCAGCGCCACCAGGTTGTAACTGGTCACGTTGATATGGGCATTTTCGTTGATCTCCTTGTCGGCGAAGAAGGCCTGGGCCGCCTTGAACTCGATCGCCTGGTCCTCGATGACGGTACCGGCCGTCCGCCGGTCCACGGCCATGGCTGCGCCCGCGGTGCCACCGGTCACAACCGCGGCCGCGCAACCGTGCAGTAACAACAGGATGAACGCCGGGAAAAGGATTCGGGACGCGAAAATGAAAGGCTTCATTATGTCTCCTGGCCAAGTAACTGGCGATCCACGAGATCGCACAGGGAATGAATGATCATGAGGTGGACTTCCTGGATGCGCGCCGTTGACCAGCTGGGCACGCGGATTTCAATATCGTTCTCCTGCATCTGGTAGGCCACTTGCCCGCCCTCGCGGCCCGTCAGGGAAATCACGGACATGGAACGATCATGGGCCGCGTCAATGGCATTGATGATGTTGCGCGATTCGCCACTGGTGCTAATAGCCAGGAGGATGTCACCCGGCTGTCCGAGCGCGCGGATCTGCTTGGAAAAGATGTCATCAAACTGGTAATCATTGGCGATGGACGTCATTGTTGACGTGTCGGTTGTCAGCGCTATGGCCGGCAGGCCAGGCCTCTCCATTTCGAACCTGTTGAGCATTTCCGAGGAAAAGTGCTGGGCATCGGCCGCCGAACCGCCGTTGCCGCAACTCAGGATCTTATGCTCATGGAGCAGGCAGTCCGCCATTCGCGCGGCAGCATTTGCGATCACGGGTGCGAGTGTTTCCAGCGCCTCCGTTTTGATCCTTATGCTTTCGCTGAAATTGTCTTTGACTCGTTGAACCGGATCCATATCGTGTGCCGCCGGGAATCAAGGTGGCATCAGGCTATTATGCCTGAAACGCATTTTTTATCCATCCGATCGCCGGGCTGTCTTCCGGCCCGGTGATTGTGATGACGTCAAACCGGCATTGTCCGTCGGCGGTTTTGCCGTGGCGCTGGATATAGTACTCGGCCGTGCTGACAATCCTCCAGCATTTCTTCCGATCGATAGATTCGATCGGGTGGAGAAAGTTGTCCTTGGCGCGATAGCGTACTTCGATGAAGGCGATGACGTCCTCATCCTGCATGATGAAATCGATTTCTCCGCGCGGGCCGGTGAAATTGCGATCCCGGAGTTTCAGGCCCTTACGTTCGAGGTACTCCAGCGCAAGGCGTTCGGCCCACCGGCCGCGCTGGTACCGGGTCCGGGAAGCGGGCGCCATCTTCAGTTTATGCGCCCCGCGTCCAGCAGCCGGGGCGTTCCGTTTTCGAATTTTGTCCACACCAGTTTCCGCTGTATGCGCCCGTCGGGGGCGACCGTGAGGGAACCAGTCTCGCCCTCGTACCTGTCGTTTTGCAGAAGCAGCCTGGCAAGGTGGGGAATGATGCGATAGGCGTCGATGCCAAAGGCGTAAAGGCGCCGGTAGGAAGAGTCATTCTGCTTCCAGTTTCTGTTCAGGGTCTGCTGTAAAGGTGAATATTCGTGTCCGGGATCGACGATCCACGGCATGTCGGCGAACATGATGTTGTTGATATCGCTGTCCGCCTGGGGACTGAAGATCCCTGAATACACGCTGGATATGGAATAGACGGGAATATCATCGGCCCGGTAGAACTGCAGCTGCGGCATCAATTGCCTGGCCATGACGGGTTCGGCCGCCATGAAGATGAAATCGGCATCCTGGCGGCGGCGCGGCTCGGTATAGAGCTTTCTCCCCAGGAGGGACGTCAGGTCCCTGGCGCGTTGTTCGCTCAGGTCTATGTTGAGTATCTGTTTGACGGGCAGTGAATAATCTCCGGTATTCGCCGGCACTTTCACGTGTTCGACAATCCGGCCGCCGAGCTGGTTGAACTGCGCATTGAAGGTGTTGAATATCCGCTCGCCCCAGGCTGTATCCGGCGTGATGATCAATGCCTGGGCATGACCGTCGAACCAGGCGCGTTCCGCGGCGATCCGCGCTTCTTCTTCGGGCAGAAGGCCGAACTGGAAGATCGGCGGGATGACCGGCGCAAGGGTATTTCCGGCAGGTTCTGCTCCCTTGTTGTCCGTCTGGTTGAGGACCAGTGTTCTTACCGGCAGGTTCCCCTCCTGGATCAATGCCGCCACCGTGGCCTTTTCCAGCGGACCGACAACGAATTCCGCCCCTTCGTGCACGGCCGTCTGGTAAACCTGCCGGATATCCCCGGCCGAGCTGTCATAGATCCGGATCAGGGGCCTGTCCGGCGGCGCTTCGTACCAGGCGGCCAGAAAGCCTTCGCGTATGGCATGGGAAATCTGGCGGTATTGTTCGTTGAACGGCAGCAGCAACGCGATTACTTGCGGCTGGATGTTCACTTCTTCCGCCGTGGCGATGATTTGGGGAATAATCCGGCCAGTGGCGGGATGGCCGGGATGTCGCCCCCGCCAGGCCTGGAGTGCCTGTTCCAGTTCCTGCCCCCGGTACAGCATCGTCCTGGCGAGGAGCGCGAGTTCCAGCCAGGCCTCGAGATCGCCGGCGGCCGCAGCGCGCTGTTGTTCCAGTTCGACCTCTGTAAACCGCGCCAGCAGATCCCACAGCGCCACGCTGTTTGTCCGGATATCGTCGTCGGAGACGAGCAGTGACGCCAGCATGTCGCGTTCCCGCAGGGCCTCGGTGAAACGGTTGTCGATGGTATAAGCTGTCGCACGCGCCTCGTGGTAACTGGCCCGCAGCGGGGCCGGTAAATCGTCCGGCAAGTCGGTGTCCAGCCAGGCGAGCGCGGCGGCGCTGTCACTGCCGGCATTGGCGATGTGCGCAAACAGGATGTTTCTTTCCGCATATTCCGCCGGTGATAATTTTTCAGGCGCCATGCCGGCGAGAAGTTGTTCGGCGAGGTTCAGGTCGCCCGCCCGCAGGAAACTCCCCGCGGCCTTGAGCTGGTAATACACCGACCTTCCGGGGTCCGCGCCGGCCAGCCGCTGGTATTCACGCGCGGCAGCGCTGAAATCACCGGCGTGCAGATATTCCAGGGCCAGTTGTTCCGGTTCGCCCGGTACCGCTTCCGGGGTTTCTTTTTCCGGCACACCACAGGCCGCCGCCAGCAGGGCGGCGAGGAGTATCAGCGGCAGGCGCATGGAGGTAACGTGTATCATCATCAGGAAGATAGGACTACAGTATTCAGGTGAGGTTTCCCGTGTCAATTGTTCCCGGCGCCCTGTACGTTGTCGCTACACCGATAGGAAATCTCGCCGATGTGAGTCAACGGGCGCTCGATGTCCTCGCCCAGGTCGATCTTATCCTTGCCGAGGATACACGGCACAGTGCTAAATTCCTTAAACATTATGCAATCCATACCCCCGTGCAGGCCTGCCATGATCATAATGAACGGAAACAAGTCGGCGGGATCATCAGGCGCCTGGAGGAGGGCAGCACCGTCGCCCTGATTTCCGACGCCGGTACGCCGCTGATCAGCGATCCGGGCTTTCTTCTGGTCGCGACCGCCCGTGCCCGCGGAATCAGGGTGATCCCCGTACCGGGGCCGTCGGCCATCATCTGCGCCCTGTCCGTAGCCGGACTGTCACCGGATCGCTTTGTCTTTGAGGGTTATCTGCCGGCCAGGCCTTCCGCGCGCCGCAAACGCCTGGATGAGCTGGCGGGTGAAACACGGACACTGGTGTTTTTCGAAGCACCGCATCGTCTTGTGGCCAGCCTGGAGGACATGATCCGCAGTTTCGGGCCGGACCGGAATGCCGCTGTGCTGAAGGAACTGACCAAACTGCATGAGACCGTCTGCCGCGATCGCCTGATTCATTTGCGGGACTGGTGCGGGGAAGAGGCCGGACGGCAGAAAGGCGAATTCGTGCTGATAGTCGAAGGCGCCGGCAATCGCGAAATGGACGATGCCGAGGCCGCGCGGGTTTTGAAGGTCCTGATGAAGGCGCTGTCGGTAAGGGAATCCGCATCGCTCGCCGCGGAAATCCTGCACGCCAATAAAAACCGGTTATACCGGCT
>CAZXGW010000148.1:0-4364 GCA_964640355.1 uncultured Enterobacteriaceae bacterium | reverse complement strand
C
Source organism: uncultured Enterobacteriaceae bacterium (assembly GCA_964640355.1). Classification (GTDB taxonomy): domain Bacteria; phylum Pseudomonadota; class Gammaproteobacteria; order Eutrophobiales; family Eutrophobiaceae; genus CAZXGW01. The sequence goes on along the minus strand of CAZXGW010000148.1, from coordinate 4,363 downwards.
CACCGACCTCAGCATTATGAGTGCCGCGCTCTGACCAGCTGAGCTACATAGCCGTAAATCAGTAACATGTATAAAGTGAAAAGTAAAAAAATTGTACGTTTTCAACGGGACACGTTGCCGTGCTTCCGCCCAGGGGTGCCGGATTGTCTAGACCGGATATGCGATTGTCAAGGTCAACGCGCGCCGAAGACGACGATGGTTTTCCCCGATACCGAAATCAGGTGATCCTCTTCCAGGCTTTTCAGGACCCGCCCCACCATCTCGCGGGAGCACCCGACGATTTTTCCGAGTTCCTGGCGGGTGACCCTGATCTGCATGCCGTCCGGATGGGTCATGGCGTCCGGTTCATTGCACAGGTCCAGTAGCGTCCTGGCCACGCGGCCCTGCACGTCGGTGAAGGCGAGATCGCGGACCTTGCTGCTGGTCTTGCGCAGCCTGATGGCCATCTGTGATGCTATGTAAAACAGCATTTCGGGGAACAGCGCCCGCAGGGATTTCAGCCGTTCATAGCTGATTTTCGCTATCTCGCATTTGGTTCTCGAGCGGACGTAGGCGCTGCGCTTGTGCTCCTCGTCGAATAGCCCCATTTCTCCGAAAAAATCGCCGGGGTTCAGGTAGGCCAGCACGATCTCGTGGCCCTTCTGATCCTCGACCTGGACGGTTACCGAACCGTTGATGATATAAAACAGATCGTTGCTGGGATCGCCCTCCTTGATAATCACGCTTTTCGCCGGATAGTGCCTCCTGTGGCAATGTTCAAGGAATTGCGAAATAACGCTTTCCTGGTTTTTCAGATCCAGATTGGCCATCTGTTTCCGTGATACCCCTTTTCCGCGGAATTTGCTGAATGCATGACGGCTTTTTTCCCGGCAAGCCGATCTTATGTTACTCTTTTTCCGATTATTCAACCAGTTGGAGGCTGCGGTGGAGACGCTGGTCAGGTGGGCGGGTGGGGCCGCTTTCATAGGGGTATCTTCCGGCGGACACGCCGTGGTCATGGACGGCCCGCCCGAAGGTGGCGGGCGTAACCTGGGTCCCCGCCCCATGGAGATGCTGCTTTTGAGCATGGGGGCCTGCAGCAATTATGACGTCGTGACCATCCTGAAAAAAGCCAGGGAAGACATCGCTTCCTGTGATGTCAGGATTACCGCCAACCGTGCCGCGGAGCACCCCAGGATTTTTACCGATATCCACCTGCACTTTATCATCAGCGGCAGGGCCATCAAGGAGAAGAACGTGAAACGGGCCATCGAACTGTCAGCCGGAAAATACTGTTCGGCCTCCATCATGCTGGGGGCAACCGCCAACATCACCCACGATTACGAGATCCTGGAGGCGGGATAGAATCCTGCTGAACGGAGGCCCGGACGGCCAGCCGGATCCCAGTCATGGTTTTGGCCGTAATCGCGGCCATCAGCGCGGCTTTGCGAATCCCGGCAGCCGGGGTTATAGTCAACCCGGCCGCCGGAGCGCCATCGAATCAGAGATCGTCCCTGTTGAGCAGCAGGCCCGCCGGGCCGGTGATGATCTTCTGCACGAGGCTCGATTGCCGGTTGGTATTGGTCTTGCGGAAGATCCTTTTGAGGTGGGTGCGTGCCGTGAGCGGGCTGATGTTCAGGGCTTCCGCGGCGCTCTTGAGCTGTGAATATTCGATCAGCTTCGTGGTGACCCTGGCCTCCGCCGGGGTGAGGTCGTAGAGGCTCTGCAGTACGGATTCCATTGATATCTTTTTCTTGGCCTTTTGCGGGCTGTCGGGGCTTATTTTCGCCATGGCGAATTCCAGCGTGGTTTTGATGTCGGTTTCGCGCATGGGCTTGTTAATAAAACCCAGCGGATTGATCAGTTTCGCCCTTGCCAGGGTGGCATCATCCGAATAGGACGTGATGAAAACCACGGGGATCCTGAAATGCCGGTAAATGATTTCCGCCGCATCGATGCCGTCCAGTCCCTTGCCCAGCCTGATGTCCATCAATACCAGGTGGGGTTGGTACTTTCTCGACATTTCGATGGCTTCCCTGCCGTTTGTTGCGATACCGGCAACCTCGTAGTCGAATTCCGTGAGATATAGCTGGATGACGGAGGTGGTCGTGCGATCGTCATCGACAATCAGTATTTTTCCTTTAGCCATCCTTCCTCCCGCTGTGTGGCCGGGGTGTCACCGGTGGCTGAATAGTACACCAGGACCCTGTTTCCCAAATATACCCGAAATGAAGTATTTAACAGGGCGTGGAAAACGCATTTCTCGCCCGTATGAAACCCTGGTATGAAACATGGAAGCGCCTTCGGCAGCGTTGTCAGGCACGGGCTGCAACAACCTGCTTTCAGTATTTCTTCGGTTGTTCAGCCCGGCGGATAAAGAATTCAAACAGGTCATCGGACTCGATGATCCTGAGCAGTTCATGGTTTGTGCGGGCACAGTAGGCCTCGAAATCGACCACGGAATGGGGATCCGTGGCCTCCACGTGGAGAATCTCGCCCGGTTTCATTTTGTTCAACAGCACCTTGGTTTTGAGGACGGGCAGGGGGCAGTTCAGGCCCTTTGCATCCAGCGACTGGTCGACTTTTATTTCCGTGATTGCCTGGCTTTCTGTCATAGCGGTTCTTCAGTCTTTTCAGAGTGATGGTAATTATACTCAACTTGCAAGTCCGGTAGCGGCGCATACACCGCAGATCTGTTCTGGATCATGCGGTTGGATAGCATGGACGGGGCAGGCGGCCCGGCCGGCAGGCAATGTCCCGGTTCGCTGCCACGTGGACGCCGGGATCGGCAGGGACGGGACCGGCGCCCGATCAGGGGATAAAAGTGCCATGGTTAATAGTCTTCAAATATGTTATGTTATAACATAACACTTTAAGGAGACTATTGTGGCAAAACGGCCCGTTCTGAAGCCGTTCCGCGAAAACGGCCATTCTCACCAGAAATGCCTCGAGACGGCTCTCGCCGCCGCCGAGAAGACCTGTACGCTTCATGGCAGCCGGTTGACCAGGCTCCGGCGGCGCGTACTCGAACTCGTGTGGGGCAGCCATGAGCCGGTAAAGGCCTACGAAATCCTCGACAAGCTGCGGGCTGAACATAAGGGTTCGGCGCCGCCGACGGTTTACCGCGCGCTGGAATTCCTTCAGGCGGAAGGCATGGTGCACAAGATCGAATCCCTCAACGCCTACGTCGGCTGCGGTGAACCGGCCTACAAGCACACCGGCCAGTTTCTGATCTGTCATTCCTGCGGCGCCGTGGCGGAAATGGACGACGGCGACGTCAGGAAGCTGCTGGCGGAGCGGGCCGGACTGCTCGGCTTTCACGTGGATCGGGAACTGATTGAGATCAAGGGGCTGTGCGCCGGCTGTTCAGGCGCGGGTTCCTGAATAAACGATGTGGCGCAGCCTGACATTCCTCTGCCTGTATGCGCCCCTGATCCCGGCGTCGGCGGCGGCCGGGGGGGATATGATCAACGTGGCCGTCAGCATTCTCCCGCAGAAGTATCTCGTGGAACGGATCGGTGGTGACAGGGTAAAGGTGGTGGTGATGGTAAAACCGGGACTCAATCCTGAAACCTATGAACCGACGCCGCGGCAGATGGCATCCGTGCATGACGCGGAGCTTTATTTTCGCATCGGCGTGCCGTTCGAACAGGCGTGGATGGAAAGTATTACAAAGCTGAACCGCCGGCTGCGGGTGATCGAATGCTGCCGTGACCTGTTTGCCACAAGCCCGTACGCCCATGCGCACGCAAGGGCCGATCATCACGCCAATCATGATCTGGACGCCCATGTCTGGACCAGCCCGAGGAACGCCCGGTTGATTGCGGAGCAGATAAGGTCGGTCCTCGTTGAAGCCGATCCGGCGCAGCGGGAAATCTACGAGCGAAATTTCAGGGACTTCGCCGCCGAGCTGGATGAACTCGATCATTCGATCCGCACGCAGCTCGCCGGCCTGGCAAACCGCACCCTGCTCGTTTCCCATCCCTCGTGGGGTTATTTTGCCGATGCCTACGGCCTGGAGCAGATCGCCATTGAGCGCAACGGCGGCGAGGTAAGGGCGAGGGAGATGGCAAGGCTCATTGAGCTGGCGAGAGAACGGGACATCCGCGCCGTCTATGTCCAGAAACAGCACAACGTCGCATCGGCCGAAGTCATTGCCCGCGAAATCAACGCCGAGGTCATCGAACTTGATCCGCTTGCCGAGGATTACATTGACAATCTGCGGCGGGTTACGCGGGCCATAGTCCGGGGAGCGGGCGAACATGGGACCGGTAGTTGACATCAGGGAAGTAAATTTCAGTTACGACGGCGCCACCGTCCTCAGAAACGTCTCGCTGGCCATAGAAAAGGACGAATTTCTCGGGATTGTCGGGCCCAATGCCGG
>CAZXGW010000147.1:0-4368 GCA_964640355.1 uncultured Enterobacteriaceae bacterium | reverse complement strand
ATCTGGCGGAGAGGGAGGGATTCGAACCCCCGGACCGCGTAAACGGTCAACGGTTTTCAAGACCGCCGCTTTAAACCACTCAGCCACCTCTCCTTCAAATACAGTTACAAGTGAAAAGTTACAAGTTACAAGATTAAAATGCCAATGGCCCTACCCAGGGACGGGAGGATACCGGATTGCCGAGCCGCGGCAAACAGCACGGTAACCCCGGCCACCGGCCTGAAATATGGGGTATTTACCATGAACCTGGCCCGGAATCTTGCCTTCAAACCCGGCTTGAAATCTTGCATTCAAACCCCTAAATATCTATGGTAGTGACCAACCTGAAAATCCGGAGGTAACACGATGAGTCAGTATCCTTATGCGGCGGTTCGCCCGGCGGGCGCTGTTCTGGCCACGAACAGGGTGATCCGCAATACCTACCTGCTGCTGTCAATGACGCTCCTGTTCAGTGCGCTGACAGCGGGTATTTCCATCGCCACGAACATGCCGTATCCGGGGGCACTGATCACCCTGGGGGGCTACTTTGGCCTGCTGTTCCTCACCAGCGCGCTCCGGAACAGCGCCTGGGGGCTGCTCTCGGTATTTGCCCTGACCGGCTTCATGGGCCTGACGCTTGGCCCGATGATAAACGCCTACCTGACAGCGTTCAGCAACGGCGGCCAACTGGTCATGATGGCCATGGGCGGGACCGGTGCCATCTTTCTCGGGCTCTCGGGTTATGCCCTGACGGCGCGCCGGGATTTCAGCTTCCTCGGCGGCTACGTCATGGTCGGCGTCCTGACAGCGTTTCTCGCGGGCATTGCCGCCCTGATCTTCAACCTGCCCACCCTGTCGCTCGCCGTCTCCGCGCTTTTCATCATGCTGATGGCGGGGTTTATACTCTACCAGACCAGCGAGATGGTGCACGGGGGCGAGACCAACTACATCATGGCGACGGTATCCCTGTACGTGGCCATCTATAACCTGTTTGCCAGCCTGCTGCATCTGCTCGGCGCGTTCGCCGGTGAAGACTGAAAAGAAACCTGCTCGCGGCGAACTGACAGCAAAAAAAGTGCCTTACCAGTAATGCCCGGGGCTGCCGGGCATTTTTTCGGCCCTTTGCGTTTGTCTGCGAGTCACGGATCGCCAGTGACTTGCGACTTGTGACTACAAGTTACGGGTGCTAGCATCTGCACTTTTTTGAAACGGCCCGTACCCTATAACCGCTCAACCGGCTTTTTATCTAAGGAAACTCTTTATAGTGTCACTGCCGTCATTGCGAGCGCAGCGAAGCAATCTAAAATCAAGTATTATCAAGCCGCTAGGAGATTGCTTCGTCCCGCCACGCGATGCTCGCGGTCCTCGCAATGACCACTTATTTAGAGGTTCCCTAAGGAGGAAAAATAATGAAAATCGGGGTGCCGAGGGAGGTTCATCCGAATGAAAAACGCGTCGCCACGACCCCCGAGGTGGCGGAACAGCTCCAGAAACTCGGCTTTACCGTCGTAATAGAATCCGGCGCCGGCAGCGCTGCGAATTTTTCCGATGACGCCTACCGCGAAGCCGGCGTCGAGGTCATTGCGGATACGCGGGCCCTGTGGTCGGCGGCCGATATCATCATCAAGGTGCGCGCCCCCGAACGCCATCCGGACCTGGGCGTCGAGGAAGCGGATCTGCTGCAGCCGGGCAAGACGCTGATCAGTTTCATCTGGCCGGCCCAGAACGAAGCATTGATGAAGCAGCTGGCGGCCAGGAACGCAACCGTCCTGGCCATGGACAGCGTTCCCCGGATCTCGCGCGCGCAGAAACTCGATGCCTTGAGTTCCATGGCGAACATCGCCGGTTACCGCGCCGTGATCGAGGCCGCCCAGCATTTCGGCCGGTTTTTCACCGGCCAAATTACCGCGGCCGGCAAGATCCCCCCCGCCAAGGTCCTGGTTATCGGCGCCGGCGTTGCCGGCCTGTCCGCCATCGGCGCGGCGAAAAGCCTGGGGGCGATCGTGCGTGCCTTTGACACCCGGCCCGAAGTCAGGGAGCAGGTAAGGAGCATGGACGCGGAATTCCTCGAACTGGATTTCAAGGAAGAAGGCACCGGCGTGGGCGGTTACGCCAAGGAGATGAGCAAGGAATTCATCAAGGCGGAAATGGACCTGTTCGCGCGCCAGGCCATGGACGTCGATATCATCATCACCACGGCCCTGATCCCCGGCAAGCCGGCACCCGAGCTCATCACCGCGGGCATGGTGGAATCCATGAGAGACGGCAGCGTGATCGTGGACCTCGCCGCCGAACAGGGCGGGAACTGCAAACTGACCGTCGCCGACGAGGTCATCAGAAGACACGGCGTCACGATCATCGGCTATACCGATCTGCCTAGCCGCCTCCCCACCCAGTCCAGCCAGTTGTATGCCACCAATATCCGCCACCTGCTCGCCGAAATGTGCCCGGAGAAAAACGGCGAGATCAAGATCGACATGAATGACGAGGTGATCCGGGGCACCACGGTCATTCACCGGGGCGAGATCACGTGGCCGCCGCCAGCGCCGAAGATTTCCGCGACGCCGGCCGCGGCCCGGCCGGCTGAACCGGCCGTTCCGGCAAAGGAAGCGCCCGTGAAAAAAGCGGGCGCCTGGAAATATATTCTCACCTTTGTGCTGGGCGGCCTCGGCCTGTTCGGGCTGGGGCTCGTGGCCCCGCCATCGTTCATGCAGCACTTTACCGTGTTCGTGCTCGCCTGTTTCGTGGGCTACATGGTGATCTGGAACGTCACGCCCGCCCTGCACACGCCGCTGATGAGCGTCACCAACGCCATCAGCAGCATCATCATTCTCGGCGCCCTGATCCAGATCTCCTCTCCGGAAACGTGGATCGTCTTCCTCGCCGGCATTTCCGTTTTAATCACCAGCATCAACATCGCGGGCGGTTTTGCCGTTACCCAGCGCATGCTGCAGATGTTCAGAAAATAACTCAAGGGGAAACAGCCATGCCGCAGGGTGTCATCACCGTATCGTATATCGGCGCAACCATTCTCTTCATCCTGGCTTTGGGCGGCCTGAGCCACCAGGAGACATCGCGCCGCGGAAATCTCTACGGCATCATCGGAATGACCATCGCGGTCCTGGCCACAATCCTCGGCATCGTGACCGCGCATTACACCATCCTGTTCGGCGGCATGATCATCGGCGGCGCCATCGGCCTGGTGCTGGCCCGCAAAGTCGCCATGACCCAGATGCCCGAGCTCGTCGCCATCCTCCACAGCCTGGTGGGGGTGGCCGCCGTCCTGATCGGCTTTGCGAATTTCATGGATCCCGAGACGCATTTCACCGGCGTCGAAAAAACCATTCACGACGTCGAAACCTGTCTCGGCATTCTCATCGGTGCGGTGACGTTTTCAGGATCGGTCATCGCCTTCGGCAAGCTGAGCGCGAAGATCAGCGGCAAACCGATGCTGCTGCCGGGGCGCCACCTGCTGAACCTCGGCCTGCTGATCGCCGCCATCTGGCTGTGCAAGGTGTTCATCGACCAGTCCGCCGCGGGCACCGGGCTGGTACCGCTTATGATCATGACCGCCATCGCCCTGATCTTCGGCATTCACATGGTCATGGCGATCGGCGGCGCGGACATGCCCGTGGTCGTGTCCATGCTGAACAGCTACTCCGGCTGGGCCGCGGCGGCCACCGGTTTCATGCTCAACAACGACCTGCTGATCGTGACCGGTGCCCTGGTCGGTTCAAGCGGCGCCATCCTGAGTTACATCATGTGCCGCGCGATGAACCGGAAATTTCTCGCGGTGATCGCCGGCGGCTTCGGCACGGCCGGCGGGACCCACGTGGCAGGCGCCGCGGCCGGGGGTGAAGTCATCGCCATCAATGCGGATGAAGCCGCCGCCCTGCTGGCCGATGCCCGGGAAGTCATGTTCGTGCCGGGGTACGGCATGGCCGTCGCCCAGGCGCAGCACACGGTCTACGAAATCACGCGGTTCCTGCGCGACAAGGGTGTCAACGTGCGCTTCGGTATTCACCCGGTGGCCGGACGCATGCCGGGGCACATGAACGTGCTGCTGGCGGAAGCGAAAGTGCCCTACGACATCGTTTTCGAGATGGACGAGATCAATAAAGACTTTCCCAACATCGATGTCTCGGTTGTCATCGGTGCGAACGACATCGTGAATCCGTCGGCGCAGGAGGTGCCGGACAGCCCGATCGCCGGGATGCCGGTGCTCGAGGTGTGGAAAGGCAAGGCCACCATCGTGCTCAAACGCAGCATGGCGACCGGTTATGCCGGGGTGGACAATCCCCTCTTCTACAAGGACAACACCCGCATGCTGTTCGGCGACGCCAAGGAAAGCATGGACGCCGTGTTAAAACAATTGGCCGCGTAATAAAA
>CAZXGW010000146.1:1680-4390 GCA_964640355.1 uncultured Enterobacteriaceae bacterium | reverse complement strand
GGCCTGATTTTCTCTCCGACAAATATCTGCGGCTCCGACGCCGGAAGGTTCTGCTTCCGTTCCAGGCGTTCCACCCGCGCCCTGGCACGGTGAAACGACGAGATTAAATCCCTGGACCTGCCCAGTTCGCGCCCGAAGAAGGCCTCGCCAAATTGCGTGAAGTCACCATGGTGGCCGCAGCCAAAAGAAGACTTGTCCCTTGCGGCGGAAGTGATGATCAGGGTGTGTTCGTCCTTCAGTCTTTCCAGGAATTCACCTGAAAAACAGGCCAGTAGCAGCAGGATACGCCACTTGATGCGATGTTCACCAAGGAGGCGCGCGATGGTCTCCGGATCCAGGTGGCCAATGTCCGGTTTGTGATGAGGGATATTTTCAAATTTCACCGTGATCCCTTCATTCTTCTCTCCATGAGACGTTATATACAGGACGACGATATCTTCTTCGGGGTCAATCAGCGATCCGATCCTGCTGAACACCCTTTCGATGTTCTTCAGCGTGGCCGCCGGATACAGCTCGAGCGTCTTCCTGTTGTTCACCAGCAGGATGGATCGCCCCTGCGTGTCATACTGCGCATCGAAGAGGTTTCTCACGTAGGTTGCCTCGTTCATGAACACGTCTTCGGTGGAATAAGGCGCAATGCCTACAAAGTAGATATCACTTACCCCTTCCCTGCTCCCCCTGAGGAAATCAACGTGATTCCGGACCAGTCTCTCCTGTCCGCGATCAGCGGAAGGCTCCGCCTGCACGGCGGCGGACAGGCCGAAGACGATCAAAAGGGACAACCGGGCAAAGACCGCCGCCGCGGCCACCTGCCGGCGACAGTGCGCGCGCCAAATGCCGTACCGGCCGCCGCCGGTATAACGTGCCACCGGAACACGCATACGTGGACTTCCCCGGCTAAAACCTTTCATTATTATCAAGCCCGAGATTGTTGATCTTCGTCTTGCCCAACAGCTTGAGCAACAGGTTGCGGAAGAATCTCAGGACGGGGTAAATCGCGCGTGACGAAAACCGCGATCTGAACAGCCGGTAGTTGAGCCGATTGAAAAACCCTGACCGGCTGCTGACAAGGGCCAGCGCGTGAATGGCGTCGGACCCGTAATAAATCTGTCCGCCCATCTTCACCACCATGCCCTGGTCGATATCCAGCCCCCGGGCCGTGATTTCATCCATGATCGGGCCGGGTTCCCGGGCATTGACCAGCTTCAGCGTTCCCGCGGATTCCCGGATGCGCACCAGCCGGCAATAAGTATCACACGCCGGGCACTCGGTATCGTAGACCAGCAGGATTTCTTCTTCCGCCACGGGCCATGTTATACAACTATCCGCCGCATTTATAAATTGCCGGGCCCGGGAAGAAGCGGCGGAACGACGATCAGCGCGTCACCGGCGCGGCCCGTGCGGCGCCGCTGCCTGTGGCCGGGTCAGCGGATGTAACCTGACCCCGGTTTTCCCGCCGGCTTCCGCCCGTTCATCCGTGCCTTGTCCAGTTCCCTTACCGTCCACTGCGCTTGAATGTCGGCCGTTTGCGGGGCCACGCACTGTTTCCGGAATCTCGCCCAGTACGGCTTCTTTCCGGGCGGCCCGCCATGATAGGTGTTACGAACATCGCCATCACACCTGGTACCGTCCGTCAGACCGGCTGCCGCGGAAGTGTCCGCCGTGAAAATCAGCAGTCCGATCAAGACAACTCCGGCAAGGCCTTTGTATGTTGACCATAAACTCGTCGTCATCGCGTTTCTCCTCAATTCTGTTTTTTTCATATCCCTGTGACAGTCGCGATCGGGCGCAGTTTTGCTTTTTCCATGGATGTAACTGTCAGTAACGGGGCCGCCGGGCATCCGTGGCCGGGGAATGGCGCCATCCCGTCCCTGAAACGCGTGTTCGGGCCGGTCCTGTCAGGCGATGCTGTTTTGCGGTAACGTAACGGCAACCTCCCTTTACCGTCTTTGAGAGGATTCCGCCATGCGTTATGAGCTCTATTACTGGCCCGGCATCCAGGGCCGCGGTGAATTCGTCCGGCTTGCCCTCGAGGAAGCAGGCGCCGATTACGTGGATGTGGCCCGCCTCGCGGGTCCGGGCCGGGGCATCGCCGCCATGGAGCGTCTCCTTGAAAATACCGGCACCAGCCGGCCTCCGTTCGCCCCGCCGTTTCTCAAGGCCGGCCGGGTCGTGATCGCCCAGACCGCCAATATTCTCCTGTATCTTGGCCCGCGGCTGGGCCTGGTTCCCCGTGGCGAGGCCTCACGCCTGTGGGCCCATCAACTGCAATTGACGATCAGCGACTTCGTCGCGGAGATCCACGACGTGCATCACCCGATCTCGGGGAGCCTGTATTATCGCCAGCAGAAACGCGAGGCAAGGCGCCGCGCGGGTTATTTCACGAGGGAGCGGTTCCCGAAGTTCCTGGGCTACTTCGAGCGCGTGCTCGACGCTCATTCAAAGAGGGGAAAGTATATGCTCGGGAGTCACTTTTCCTACGTCGACCTGTCGATCTTCCAGCTCATCGCCGGCCTGCGATACTCCTTCCCGAAGACCATGAAAAAATACGAAGACGAATTTCCGGGGCTCCTGGCGCTCCACGACCTGGTCGCGGCCCGACCGAACGTAGCCGCTTACCTTGCGTCGGAACGGCGCCTGCCGTTCAGCGAGCACGACGTGTTCCGGCATTACCCCGAACTGGAAGGCCGATGAAGAAAGACGCTGCCGT
>CAZXGW010000146.1:0-1580 GCA_964640355.1 uncultured Enterobacteriaceae bacterium | reverse complement strand
TCCCGGCCGAAAGACAGGCCGGACCCGTCGAAACCGGCATCGGCGGTCACCGGCGCCCGCGCCAGCGCGGCGATCGCCCGGGTTGCGGCGAGCTTCATCTCGTCGTTGATCGCGCGCGCCCGCACATCGAGGGCGCCGCGAAAGATGTACGGGAAGGCGCTGACATTGTTGATCTGGTTCGGGTAGTCGCTCCGGCCGGTGCCCATGATGACGTCCGAACGGGCGCGCAGCGCGGTCGTATAGTCGATCTCGGGAACGGGGTTGGCCATCGCGAAAACGACCGGGTCCCGGTTCATGCGATTCAGCATCTCCGGTTTCAGTACACCCGCAACGGAAACGCCGACGAAGACATCCGCGCCGTCGATGGCCTCGGCCAGGGTGCGGCTATCGGTATCCGCCGCAAGCTCGTCCAGATAGTTGTTGTCCCCGCGCCCCCTGTAGACGACGCCTCCGGCGTCCGTTAGAACGAGATTCTCTCGGGTGACGCCGAGGGCAATAAAATGCTTCGCGCATGAAAATCCTGCGGCACCTGCGCCGGAAAACACGACCCGGACCTCGTCGATGCGCTTGCCGGCGATTTCCAGGGCATTGGTCAGCGCCGCGCCGCTGACGATGGCCGTACCGTGCTGATCATCGTGAAATACCGGGATATCCATGCGGCGCTGGCATTCCTGCTCGATGTAAAAACATTCCGGCGAGCGGATGTCCTCGAGATTGATCCCGCCGAAAGTCGGCGCCAGCGCGCAGACGATCCCGATGAAACGATCGGGGTCGATTTCGTCGATCTCGACATCAAAGGCGTCGATGTCGGCAAACCGCTTGAACAGGATGGCCTTGCCTTCCATGACCGGCTTGGCGGCGAGGGCGCCGATATTGCCGAGCCCAAGCACCGCCGTACCGTTGGTAATGACGCCGACCAGGTGTCCCTTGGTGGTATATTCGAACGCCTTCCCGGCCTCCCGGCGGATGGCCAGGCACGGTTCTGCGACGCCCGGCGAATAGGCCACCGAAAGGTCGGCGGCGGTGCCGCTGGGCTTGGTGGCGACGATGGCCAGCTTGCCCGGCTTGCCGATGGCGTGATACTTGAGGGCCCAGTCCGCCATCAACTGCTGTTTCACGGGGGCAAAGGAGGCGACCACGGTCGCCAGTTCGGGATCGTTCTCGGCGATGCGCCTGACCAGCGTGGCGTCCTGTTTCTGCAGGCGCTCGGTCATGATCTGTCCCAGCGCCTCCATCACCTTTACCGCCGCAAGATCATGGTGGAGGACCAGCGGCCAGAAAACCGCGATTGGAATTTCAAGGAGGGTAATCGGCTCCACGGCGACCGCGGCGCTGACCCGGATATTGTTGTTGAACAACGCCATTTCGCCGATAAAGGCGCCCGGTTCCAGGTCGGCAACGTGCCGGTCGCCCTTCCTGATTTCAACCCGCCCGGATAGCAGGATGTAGAAGCTCGCCCCCGTGGAACCTTCTTCGATAAAGGCCTCGCCCGCCTCCGCGCCGACCTCCCGCCCGAGGGAAATCAGGCCGAGGAGTTCCTTGTCGCTCAGCGTCCCGAGCGGTTTCAGGCGCCGTAAGGT
>CAZXGW010000145.1:0-4395 GCA_964640355.1 uncultured Enterobacteriaceae bacterium | reverse complement strand
AATGACCAGGCGTCCAGGAAGCAGTCGCTGGTTGCAGCGGCAACGGCAGGATCCCTACGTGAGGCAGGCGCAGCAGTCCAGTTACCGCTCGCGTGCGGCCTATAAACTCATCGAGATAGATCAGAAGGACCGTCTTTTCCATCCGGGCCAGACGGTGATCGACCTGGGTGCCTCCCCCGGAAGCTGGTCCCAGTATGCCGGCGCCAGGGTGGGACGCGAGGGCCGGATCGTGGCTGTGGATATTTTACCCATGGAGCCCGTGTCTAACGTATTGTTTATACAAGGTGATTTCATGGAACCGACCACGACGGGGCAGTGCCTGGAAGCCCTCGGCGGGGAAGGTGTGGACCTTGTAATTTCCGATATGGCACCCAATCTTACGGGTATCCGGGCCACCGACCAGGCCCGTTGTGAACAGCTCGCGGAACGGGTCCTGGCATTCGCCCTCGAAGTCCTGAAACCGGGCGGCGATCTGCTGATCAAGGTGTTCGAGGGTGAGGGCATCCCTGATTTCCGGCGCAAAATCCGCGGCCGCTTCAAAAGTGTTGCGCCACGGAAACCCGGTGCCTCCCGCGACAGTTCAAGGGAATTCTACATCCTGGCCCGATCCCGCAGGAAACAAGGGCATTTTTAGTGCTATAGTGATTACTGTATAAAGCCGATTAACGAGGTATATGGATTTGAACGAGACTGCCAGAACCCTGGTCCTGATGATTGTCATCACGCTGGTGCTGATGCTGGTGTTCAGGAATCTTGCCACGCCGATGATCAGCGAGGTGTCCTATTCGAACTTCCTCAGCGAAGTGAAAAACGGGAACATCAAGTCCGTGACCATCGAGGGCAATACCATCAACGGCAGAAGGATTGACGACACGCGGTTCTCGACCTACAGCCCCGAAACGAACAACGATGCGCTTATCGGCACCCTGCTCGAGAACAATGTCGAGATCATCGGCGCCGAGCCCGACCGGAATTCACTCTGGGCGCACGCCCTGATCTCGTGGTTCCCGATCCTGCTGTTGCTCGGGATCTGGATCTATTTCATGCGCCAGATGCAGGGCGGGGGCAGCGGCCGCGGCGCCCTGTCGTTCGGCAAGAGCCGCGCCCGCCTGCTGGGTGAGGACCAGGTCAAGATCACCTTCAATGATGTCGCCGGCATCGAAGAAGCCAAGGAAGAGGTGGTTGAACTGGTGGAATTCCTGCGCGACCCGGCCAAGTTCCAGAAGCTTGGCGGCAAGATCCCGTCCGGCGTCCTGATGGTGGGCCCGCCCGGCACGGGCAAGACGCTGCTGGCCAAGGCCATCGCCGGCGAAGCCAAGGTCCCGTTTTTCACCATATCAGGCTCCGACTTCGTGGAGATGTTCGTCGGCGTCGGCGCGTCGCGCGTGCGCGACATGTTCGACCAGGCCAAGAAACACGCCCCCTGCATCATTTTTATCGATGAGATCGACGCCGTCGGCCGGCATCGCGGCGCCGGCCTGGGCGGCGGCCATGATGAACGCGAGCAGACCCTCAACCAGTTGCTGGTGGAGATGGACGGGTTTGAAGGCAATGAAGGCGTTATCGTCATCGCGGCGACCAACCGCCCCGATGTGCTCGATCCCGCGCTGCTGCGGCCGGGCCGGTTCGACCGGCAGGTTGTGGTGCCGCTGCCTGACATCCGCGGCCGGGAACAGATCCTTAAGGTGCACATGCGCAAGGTGGCGATGGCTGACGACGTGAAACCCAACATCATTGCCCGCGGTACACCGGGATTCTCCGGCGCGGACCTCTCCAACCTGGTGAACGAAGCCGCGCTGTTCGCCGCGCGCAGCAACAAGAAGCTGGTTGACATGGAGGATTTCGAGCGCGCCAAGGACAAGATCATGATGGGCGCCGAGCGCCGCTCCATGGTGATGACCGAGGAGGAGAAAAAGCTCACGGCTTTTCACGAGGCGGGACATGCCATCGTGGGGCGGCTCGTGCCTTCCCATGATCCCGTGTACAAGGTGACCATCATACCGCGCGGGCGGGCGCTGGGGGTGACCATGTTCCTGCCCGAACAGGATCGCCTGAGTTTCAGCAAGGAACATCTCGAGAGCAAGATCTGCAGCCTGTTCGGCGGCCGCATTGCCGAGGAGCTGATTTTCGGAAAGGAACACGTGACCACCGGCGCGAGCAATGACATAGAGCGTGCCACCCAGCTCGCGCGGAACATGGTGACCAAGTGGGGCTTGTCCGAAAAGCTGGGGCCGCTGACGTACAGCGAAGAGGAGGACGAAGTCTTTCTCGGCCATTCCGTAACCAAGCACAAGGCCATCTCGGATGACACCACGCGTCTTATCGACGAGGAGATCAGGAATATCATTGAAATGAATTACGAGCGGGCGGAGAAATTGCTCAAGGAGAACATCAACAAGCTGCACCTGATGGCAGAGGCGCTGATGAAGTACGAAACCATCGACAGCAGCCAGATCGATGACATCATGCAGGACAAGGTCCCGTCGCCGCCGGCGGATTGGGACGAGCAAGAGGATGCCGGCCAGGAGAAGGTCCAGGGGGCCCGCGCCGGCAAACAGGTGGGAGCGCCCTCCGGTGAACCACCGGCAAGACCGGCGTGAAGGGCATACAGTAAAACATCTGTATGTATCAACGCTTTCCCCTTGATGGGGAAAGGCAGGGTTGGGGTGTGAATACAGGCTGCACGCAACTGGCGTTGGTGCCGCGGGACTGATTTTCATTAATTATTATGGGACAGAATTCCTGCTTTTCACTGTACGTTGCCAATCATTAGAACATCTTCATTCCTTGTTACCAGCTGCCAGTCTCCGTCTTTTTAGCTGCCGCGCAACCCTCCGGAAGACCGTGTGCCGCAGGGACAGCGGCACCCGAGCCTACAGGGACGACTTCACGGCGTGTCTTCCGGAGGGTTGCGCGGCAGCCTGGAGTTTCGAAAGTTATTGATGAGTGCCAGTCGCAAATACTTCGGGACGGACGGTATCCGTGGTCGCGTCGGCGAACCCCCGATCACGCCGGATTTCGTCATGAAGCTCGGCTGGGCCGCCGGCCGCGTGCTTGCCAAGAACGGCAAGGGGCCGGTGCTGATCGGCAAGGATACCCGCCTCTCGGGCTACATGTTTGAATCGGCACTCGAGGCCGGCCTGTCGGCGGCCGGCGTCGATATCCGCCTCCTCGGCCCCATGCCGACGCCCGGCATCGCGTTCCTCGCGCGTAATACCCGCGCGCAGGCGGGCATTGTCATCAGCGCTTCGCACAATCCCTACCAGGACAACGGCATAAAATTTTTTTCCGGTGACGGCAGGAAATTACCCGATGAAATCGAGCGGGCCATAGAAGAGGAACTCGACCAGCCGCTGGTTATCACCAACGCCGGCCAGCTGGGCAAGGCGCGGCGCATCACCGACGCCCCGCGCCGATACATCGAGTTCTGCAAGGGCAAGTTCAACCCCGCCTTCAGCCTGGCGAGGCTCAAGCTCGTGATCGATTGCGCGCACGGCGCCACCTACCATATCGCCCCGCACGTGTTTGAGGAACTGGGCGCCACCGTAACGGCCATCGGCGTCAATCCGGACGGCCTGAATATCAACAGCGAGGCCGGCGCGACCGACCCGGGCCTTTTGCGGAAGAAGGTCATCGAAACGGGGGCGGATGCGGGCATCGCCTTTGACGGCGACGGGGATCGCGTCATCATGGTCGATCATGCCGGCGAGATCGTGGATGGCGATGAAATTCTTTTCATCATCGCGCAGGCGAAATGCAAGTCGCTGAACGGGGCCGTGGTCGGAACGGTCATGAGCAACCTCGGGCTGGAGCAGGCGATCCACCGGTTACAGCTCGATTTTCTGCGCGCGCAGGTGGGCGACCGCTACATCATGGACATGCTGCACGAAAAAAATCTCACGCTCGGCGGTGAGACGTCCGGGCACATCATCGACCTGCACATGACGTCGACGGGAGACGGCATCATTTCCGCGCTGCAGGTGCTCGAATCCATGGTGGCCTCGGGAAATTCGCTTCATGATCTGAAGACCGGCGTGACGAAGTATCCGCAGAGGATGATCAACGTCAGGATGGACGGCCGGGTAAATCCCTATGATCTCGACGGCATCACGGACGCCGTGAAGGACGCGGAACGGGAACTGGGCGCCGACGGGCGTATTCTGCTGCGTTCCTCCGGCACGGAGCCGCTGATCAGGATCATGGTGGAAGGCCAGGAAGAAGCCGTGGTCGAGAACATCGCCCGCCACCTCGCCGCCAGCGTCGAGGCCGCTGTTCTGAAGGGGGCCGCCGGCTAGCCGCTCCGGTCGAGCAGCTCTGTCCTAGTGTCGTGTCCCGCAACTATCTTTCATTAATCATGCTGCCGGGTGTCCTCCGGAAGACCGTGTGCCGCAGGGA
>CAZXGW010000144.1:0-4448 GCA_964640355.1 uncultured Enterobacteriaceae bacterium | reverse complement strand
GTGGCCTGGTTGAGCCTGAAGCGGTTAATCTTCATGGGCACCAGTTTCAACCGGGCGAGTCTTCCGCCCGAAGTTTCAATGTCGGCAAAGTACATGAGAACGATGTCGCTCCTGAATTCCTCGTAGCCGCTGATCCCCTCGTAGTCATTGAGAAAATCGCCGCTGCCGTAAAGGATCAGCTTTCCCCCGTATATCTCCAGGGCTTTTGGGTGGTGCGAGGAATGGCCATGCACGAGATCAACGCCGGCGTCATCAATCAGTTTGCGGGCAAACCTGATGTGGTCCTTCGGGATTTCGTATCCCCAGTTGCCACCCCAGTGAATGGAAACGACAACCACGTCGCCGCCTTTCTTTATCGCCTTCACGCGGGCACCGATTTCCCGGAGGCTGCTGTCCGAGAGATCGTCCAGCCGGTTCACGCCGCCCCTGTTGTCCCGTGCGCCCCAGTCCCGGGGAATGCCGCTTGATCCGAGACCGTAGGAAAATACGATCACCCGTCCTTTTCCGGTCACGTCCAGGATCGCCGGGGCGCCCGCCCGTTGGAGATTCTCGCCGGCCCCTGCCGTCTTTATCCCGGCCCCGGCCAGTGTCGCCAGGGTTTCCGCGAGGCCGGTATAACCCCAGTCGAGTACGTGGTTGTTTGCCAGAGAGCAGAAATCAATACCGGCCTCCACCAGGCAGGCGATGTTGTCCGGGTGCATCCGGTAGTGTATGCCCTTGCTTATCCAGTGGTCATCGCTTGACGTTACGGCGGTTTCGAGATTGATGATTCTCAGATCCGGCCTGATATGATCCAGTATCCCGAGGGCGTCCCCCCAGACGTAGGCACAATCAACGGGCTTTTCAATTCGGCCGTTCAGCTTCTCGGCCAGTTCAACGTAACCCAGTGCGCTTTTCATGTAGGGCTCGTACAGGCGCGGATTCCCGGGATGCGGCAGGACCTGATCAATACCCCGGCCGGTCATGACGTCGCCGGCCAAAAAGAGGGTGATGACATTGCCTTTTTCCATGTTTTCCGCGAGAACGGGCTGAATCAATAATGCCAAAAAGCCCATTATTACAGCCATACGGGAGAGGTGTCCGATCGGGTTGCGGAAGGTGCAGCGTCGTTGAAAAAATTCAATAATCCGCAACGTTCGCCGGTGGGGCGGAAACCGGCGGCAGTGGCGGATATTTTTTGTCAGCGCACGGAAAAACATTGCATTTTTGTACCGGTACCGCGGCGCAGCCGGGAGAGCAGCGCGTCCGCCGTGCTGACCTGAGCATCCCCAATCGGGTACCCGGTTTGTTCAATGGCCCTCGCCACCCAGGTATTGCAGGTGTTGAAGGCATGAAATTCCCCTTTGGCCCGGTAGAAGCGGCTGTCGCCGTACAGGCCGGCCTCCAGGCTGATGACGCTGTCATCGTCGGCGCGGTCGAAGCTCTCGGCGATATACGCCAGCAGTTTTTCATAGCCTTGTGGCGGCACGGTCAACTCCAGAACTTCGCGCCCCGGGAACAGGCGTTGCGACCCGCCGGGCAGCGCCACGATATGCAGTACCGTCGGCGTCGGTGTGAGGATGGCCCGTATGGCCAGGCCGAGGGTGGGATTTTGTGCCCGGTAGAATTGTTCGTCACCCCAGCCGATCTCGAGGAAGTCCGTACGCCCGGTGAATTCGTTTTCCAGCGCCGGCACGACCTTGATGAGATCGGCGCCGGTTACCACGATGCCCGTATGCCAGCCGTGATTTACGACGTAAAAGGTTCGGGGCGATTCACATTCAATCGCCACGGCGGGATCCACCTGTCCCGCCACGCAGCCGCATTGCATGAATGCGATTACCAGCAGGATGACAGCGCGCATGTCACCAATAATCCGCCAATCAGGGATTCTCTCTGTTAAACGTCCCGTGGTTCAGAAAGTATACGGCCTGTTTTATCGACAGCCCGTCTTTCATGATAAAGGGGTGAGTCAACGGCAATACGATGAAGTCCTTCATGCCCTCGAGCCTGGCGCGTTCGACCGATACCTTCCCGTCGTCTTCGCCGTCGATCAGGGATGACAGGATCAGGTTTATCGACTTGTTGCCGGCGATGATGCCGACCTCGAATTCCGCCGGTCCCAGTTGCGCGGGCAGGCTGTGGCTTCCCGTTCCCAGTTCCCTTCCCGCCGGGCCGTTTATGACTCCGAACAGCCACGTGTCACCGAGTGCATCCACGACTTCGCTGCCGTTGTTCGGCGGACTGAGCATCACCACACGGCCGATATTGGAAATGAGCCCTTCCCGTACCAGGTACCGGACGATTATCCCCCCCAGAGAGTGCGTGACAAAATTCAGCGGCGCCCCGCCGTCGGCGCATTCCCGGATTCCGGGCAGCACGTACTCGGTAGCCAGTACGGCGATGCCGTGCCTTGTGGATGGATATTCGATATTGCAGGTTCTGAAGCCTTCGTTCTCGAGCGCCTTCTGCATCTTGCGCATCGACGCACCTGACCTTGCGAGCCCGTGCAGTAACACAACAGGCCCTTGAACAGTTGCGGCCGCCGCCGCACGCGGTGACTGTACCTCGCCGGACGCACAACGATAACCGGCAATCAGGATCAGGAGCGCAAGGGCGCAAGGGTGTATTGATGCCGGTCGGGTCATGTCAGTTACGGTGTAGCGGAACTTGTTTTTACTTCGGTGAAATCCGCAGGTGAATTGGCGCCGGATCCCCAAGCCCTGTTGCCTGTCGTCGGCGCAGGGGGGAAATTCCTTTATTCCATGCAACCCCGGCCCCGAAAAGAAGTCTAATATTTGTTAAACAGAACATCTGGTTGTTAAACACGCCGTTATTATAACGCTCCTGAATTACCCGCGTTAAAAATGTGACGTCTATCACACTTTCCATAAGGCAGTGTGCATATAATTTTTTCATTCATATCTGTTTAATGGAGATTGTTTTATGGTGAAACCTATTCCTGCCGTTTTCTTTGCCGCATTGCTTGCCTCCGGCTGCGGAACCACACCTGAGGAACGATCCGTCAGCGGTGCCGGTATCGGGGCCGGGGCAGGCGCGATTGTCGGCGCTGTATCGGGATTGAGTGTCCTGGAAGGGGCGGCCCTTGGTGCCGTAGCAGGTGCATTAACGGGTGCCCTGACGAAAGAGGAGGACATCAACCTGGGCAGTCCGGCGTGGAAACAGGGAGCAAGCGAGAAACCTGCCTCACCTGAAAAGGAGAAGGCCGCAGCATACCGGGATGTAACGCCGGAAGCGACCGGCGTCCCGAGCACCGTCGTCGCCCAGGTTCAGGAGGGATTGGCCAAGCTGGGTTACAGCCCCGGGCCGGTCGATGGAATCTACGGACCGAAAACCCGGCAGGCGGTTCGCCGGTACCAGCAGGACAACGGGCTTCCGGTTGACGGCCAGGTGACCCAGTCACTCGCGGACCACATCGACTCCCTGGTAAGGATCTCCCTGATAACGATATAGTCCGGTTACAGGCCAGGCCGAACCCTGACGGGCGGCTGCTTTTTGTTGCGAAGCAGGCGGTAATAACCTGCGTCCGCCGGCAGCACTATTGTCATGGGCAATTTCGCGGCATGGATAAGCGTTCGCTGGATCCCGGGAAGTCCCGCACCGATCGGCTGGCGGGCCCCTGCCGTGCCGAACCATACACGATGGGACGGGCCATGAAATTTCCAGGAAACCAACGGGTTGTACGAGCTGTGGGGCATGCAACGGCACCGGTGCCGGGTCAGGGAGGATAACCGGACCTGTCTCTGCCCGGCTGTCTCCCGGCCACGTTAGGT
This sequence comes from uncultured Enterobacteriaceae bacterium, assembly GCA_964640355.1. Lineage (GTDB taxonomy): Bacteria > Pseudomonadota > Gammaproteobacteria > Eutrophobiales > Eutrophobiaceae > CAZXGW01. Next base: position 675 of record CAZXGW010000144.1, on the reverse strand, counting down.
TTTATACTCGCCATAAAAGCGGATTAACGGAAAGGGAGAGATGACCATGCGAGAAATGATATCTACCTCCATAATGTTGCTGGTGTTCGGCTGGGGCGCCGCCGCCGGCCTGTTTCTGCTGTTTCCCGCCCCCCTGTCCGCGGAGGATGTCGCAGGTACCGTTGTCCGCGAAGGCGTGCAGGCCGCCTTCAAGGAATTTGAAAGGCAGATGATATCCCGCTACTTCAGGGAGCAGGCGGAATTCCGCAAGCACGACGAGGGACGGGGACAGGAAGGCGATAGCGGTAAAAAGAAATCAAAGAAGAAGGGAATGCCGCCGGGCATCGCAAAGAAACTGGAAAGAGGGGGTACGTTGCCGCCGGGTATCGCAAAACGCGATCTTCCCGACGACCTCGCGCGGGAGTTGCCTCCGCCACCGCCCGGTTATGAACGCACGATCGTCGGCAGCGACGTCGCCCTCGTGGAGATCGACACCGGCAGGATTGCGGATATCATTACGGACGCCGTGCTGGGCGAGGAATGACTGTACACCAACCAGTGTAGTGTCCCGCGGCTATCTTTCATTAATCCTGCTGTCGGGCAGTCCTCCGGAAGACACGCCGTGAAGTCATCCCTGTAGACTCGGGTGCCGCTTTCCCTGCGGCACACGGTCTTCCGGAGGACTCCCCGGCAGCC
>CAZXGW010000143.1:0-4460 GCA_964640355.1 uncultured Enterobacteriaceae bacterium | reverse complement strand
GAGGCGGCGACATCTGCGCCCGTCAGCGCCGCCAGGGTATTCACCGCCCCGCTTCCGGCAAGGCCCTGGCCGAAGTCACAGCCATAAATGAGAATATCGGCCTGATCTGACAGCGCCCCGCCGATGACCGCCAGTTCATCCGCATAATCCCCCAGCATGGATTCCTGCGTCAGGTAAACGCTGCCAAGCTGCAGCCAGCCGACGCCGCCATGAGAGACGATGTGGATTGCATCAATATCGGTACGGCCGGCAAGGAGTTCCGCCATGCGTTCAACGCCGTCGCTGCCGGCGTCCAGCATCACGATATCGGCATTGGCGCTGACGCCTGCGATCAGGATTTCGTAGTCTTCCACCCGGCTGTCGATAAAGACGATTTCTTTCCGGGTGGAGGGCAGTTCATAGGTGGCCAATGCCTCCAGCAAGGCGTTGTCGTCGCTGTCCGGCGGGGTTGTTTCGGCCGGCTCCTGAACTTCGGTGAACGCCTGATCGACCTGGTCCTGGCTGAGCGTGTCCGCTGCGACTTCGGCGCCGGTTGCCAGTCCCGCGGCGTCAAACATGTAGCGCGGCTCAAGCGAATGGATGGACTCTGCCACGCGCGCATACGGCAAAGAATGCCGCTCCAGCGTGCCTCCCTGGAAAAGTTTTGCCGCGGAGAGACGCGCGCGTGTTCGTCCCGGTCGGTTCATGCCCTCCCCCTGAATAACTAAGGGAAATACCTAAGTATCTTAGGATTAACCCTACAGTATACTAAGGCTTTTTCCTATGTCCTGAAACTATTGAAGGGCGGTCAAATTGGAGGAAACAGGCTTCAGGATTAAACTACAGGCTAACTAGCCCGGCTTGATGCAGCCATACGCCGGCTAAACAACAGGTCCTTCCAGCCGTAACATTCTGATTACATTAGTTTAATATTTCATTAGAACCTGTCTAAAATCTCGCGGGTGCCAGCAGAACCGGGCAGGAATGAACCAAAAAAGCGGAAGAGTGACCTGGCTGGCAGATATGCAGCCACTCTTCTTCATAACGCCGGCTAGGCAGGTATGGCACTATCCAACCAGATTTTAACCGGCATCTGAAAGCGGAGAAATCATGGATCAGAACGCAAACATCCTGGTCGTGGATGATGATGCCGGAATACGCGAGATCCTCTCAGAATTTCTGTCTGCTGCCGGCTACCGTGTCAGGACAGCGGGCAACGGCGATGAAATGTACCGGCATATCAAGCTGCAACGCCCCGATTTAATCATTCTCGACCTGAACATGCCCGGCAAACACGGCCTTGAACTCGCGAGGGAACTGCGCGCGGAATCAGACATGGGCATCATCATCCTCACCGGAAATGCGGAAACGGTCGACAGGATCGTCGGCCTGGAAATCGGCGCCGACGATTACATCCCGAAGCCGTTTGACCGGCGCGAACTGCTGGCCCGTGTGCGCAGCGTGCTGCGCCGTGTCATGCAGGCAAAGGAGGCGGCGCCATCGCCGGACAGGTCCGTGGCGACTTTTTCAGGATGGAAGCTGGACCTGGGGGCACAGGAATTGCGATCCCCCGCGGGCGCGGAGGTCCGGCTCACCAGTTACGAGTTCCAGCTTCTGGCTGCACTGGTGCAAAGCGCAAACCGCGTGTTGAGCCGGGACCAGATCAAGGAAAAGGTGACCGGCCGGGACTGGCTGCCGACCGACCGTAGTGTTGATGTCCTTGTCGGAAAACTCCGCAAGAAGATCGAGAAGGACCCGCACAGGCCGGCGCTGATAAAGACCGTCCGCGGATCAGGTTACAAATTTACGGCGCAGGTGATGTATTCCTGACAGATTCCCCGGGCGTGACGCAGCCCCTCCCGGCTCAGCCCTTCGGGCACCTGCCGATCTTCAGGAAATGATCATGGTCGAACGGAAACGGGTCGCCGTGGGCCTCGAGATATTCGGCCTCGACATGATAGGCCAGCGACTCGAGCTGGTTTTTGCACTGGGCGATCCTGTCATCGCCCGCCCGGTACTGGAGAAAATGCACGAGTTCGTGCACGAGGACCGCCTTGCCCTTCGTGGTTGAGAGGTCCAGGCCGTCACTCAGCAGAATGCGGTTTTCTTCGTAATCGTACAGGCCGGATATTTCCATGCCCCTGGCGCGCATGGCAGGTGTGGATTTTTCTCCGAAGGCAACGTGGAAAATTTCCGCCTGTTCAACGATGGCAATTTCCGGCAGACTTCCGCCGTCGAATGCCAGCGGTGAATTGCCGCCTATCCAGATTAACAGATTGATGACCAGTTCTTTCACGCCCACACCCCGTTGTTGTCTTGGTGCTTGCCCGTTTGCCGGGAGCTGGGGGGAAAGAGTAACGGCGGGAAATCAACGGCAGATTTCCTCAAGGTAACGATTTGTAACCGGGACGTTTATTTTTGTAATGTGGCTTCCGTGTAATGCTGAAAATGGGGTATGGCGCGGATCTGCGGCTGAAATGAGGCGGTGGCGCTCGATCCCTGTTCTCTGATGCGACAACTGTATAAAAGCATTTACATCCTTCCGGCGTTGTTTTTCCTCAACCTCGGCGGCTGTGATGGCCGGGGCGCTCCGCCCTCTCCTGTCATCCTCTCGGGACTTATAATGGGGACGACGTACACGGTGAAAATCAATGAACCCGGCCTTGAAGCCGATAAACAGAAAATGCAGGACGACGTGGAAAACCTGCTCGAGAAAATCAACCGGCAGATGTCAACCTACCTCGAAGATTCAGAACTGTCGAAGATCAACCGGGCCCGGACCACCGGCTGGCAGGAAATTTCCGATGATCTGTACGCGGTGATGAACGAGGCCATCAGGATCAGCAACGCCAGCGGTGGCGCCTTTGACGTCACGATTGGCCCCGTTGTCAATTTATGGGGTTTCGGCCCGGATGCGCGGCCAGATGTCGTGCCGGATGACGGGCAGATAAAATCGGCGCTTGAGAGGGTAGGTTACCGGCAAATTCACCTGCGCGAATCGCCGCCTGCACTCAGAAAGGACCGCGAAGACCTCTACATCGACCTGTCCGGCATCGCCAAGGGTTTCGCGGTGGACAGGCTGGCCGCCTGTCTTGATGGCCACGGTGTGCGGAATTATCTCGTCGAGATTGGCGGCGAGATCCGGGCGAAGGGGGTAAATCCCGGCGGTCTGCCCTGGCAGATCGGCATTGAAAAACCGCTGACCGGCCAGCGCGCGATACAGCGCATCGTCACGCTGGAAAACACCTCCATGGCCACTTCCGGTGATTACCGGAACTATTTCGAGCAGGATGGCATCCGCTACTCCCATACCATTGATCCCAAATCCGGGAAACCGGTTACACACCGGCTTGCCTCGGTCACCGTCCTGCATCCTTCCGCGATGGTGGCCGATGCCATGGCGACCGCCCTGCTGGTGATGGGGCCGGAAGCCGGCCTGGCGCTGGCACAGAGGGACAACCTTGCAGCCCTGTTAATCATCAGGGACGAAAACGCCTTCAGGGAGGAAATGACGGAACGTTTTAGTCATCACCTTCATGATTGAAGCGCCGATGAATATTCCACACGAAGCAGAAGCAGAGTCAATATGACCGCCGGCAATTTGTCCGGAAAATAATGAATAACATCACCCTCCTGCTCTTACTCGCTTCCGTCGTATGGCTGTGGTACGAAAGCCTTCGACACCGCGAGCACGCCATAAGAAGCTGTAAAAAGGACTGTAAGGAAATGGGCGTGCAGCTACTGGATCAAACTGTAGCGCTGGGATCGATTTCCCTCAAAAGGGATTTCAACAGGAGACTGAAATTCGTACGCAGGTATAATTTCGAGTTCAGCGTCGATGGCGATGACCGCCACAGGGGATCAATCGTGCTGCTCGGCGATAATGTCGAACACACCCGGCTTGAACACCCGGGCGGTACCATAATAATGCACGGGAATTGAATACCCGGGCCAAATAACCGGAAATTTCCCACTATCCATACGAGGAGCATGCAATGCCTTCATTTGATGTCGTATCCGAAGTCAACGTACATGAACTGAGTAACGCGGTGGATCAGACCAACCGCGATGTCGCCAACCGGTTTGACTTCAAGGGCACGAATTCACGCGTCGAGCAGTCGGAATTCAGCCTGATGCTGATTGCGCCGACCCGGTTCCAGGTTGATCAGATCAACGACATCCTGCGGGCCAGGATGGCCAAACGCGGCATCGACGTCGCCTGCCTGGAGAAGGGGAAAATCAGTGAAAGCCACCACGAGGCCAGGATGGAAATAACGGTGCGCCGCGGCATCGATGCGGAACTGGCTAGGAAGATCACCCGGCTCGTCAAGGATTCAGGACTGAAGGTCCAGTCAGCCATCCAGAGCGACCAGGTCCGCGTCAGCGGCAAAAAACGCGACGACTTGCAGCAAATCATTGCGCTGCTCAGGAAATCGAACTTGAGTTTACCCCTGCAGTTCGTCAATTTCCGCGACTGATCG
>CAZXGW010000142.1:0-4486 GCA_964640355.1 uncultured Enterobacteriaceae bacterium | reverse complement strand
GCGGGTATGCAGTCCGGTGGCGTATGAAAAACAGGCCGGGTAAACCTGGCGGGGTGATCGTTGAACCCGGGGCAGGCCATTTCCGTTTTGCTTGATCGAGATCAAGGCAGGGCAGAATATCGACCGCCTGCCCGGCAGGGAATATGTGTTTCGTGTCTGATGGCCTGTTTGTAGCCTGTATATTGATATAGATCAAATAAATTTTATATCGCTGGATAGATAATTTTCCAGATTAGATGTGTTAAGAGAACATGAAATTGAAGGAGGGTATTTAGAATGACTCTAAGCGCAGAGCAGAAGAAAGAATTCAATGAAAAGGGATTTATTGTAATAAAGGGCTTTTTCGATAGAGAAACAATGAAAAGGATTTCCGCATGGCTGGAAGAGCTGCACGACAAGATACCCAAAAAAGGGGAGGAGGCAAAATACTACGAAAAGAGTACGCTTACGGGGGAGGATATCCTCATCCGGGTCGAGCATGTATTGGGAGATCATAATCCCGAAATGACCAAGCTGTTGATTCCACAGAAAGCGATCGATTGCCTGGCGGATCTCTTTGGTGAGCCCGCCGTGCTTTTTAAGGAAAAGATAAATTATAAACTACCTGGCTGTAGACCGGACAAGCTCCACCAGGATCAGGCCGCCGGTTGGAACGCCTATGGGGATTTCTACATCACCATGGGCATTGTTGTGGATGAGAACAGAAAGGAAAACGCCGCTCTGAGCTTCATGCAGTCAGGAAATTATGAAAAGAAATTGATGTCGGAAGAGTGGCAGCCTCTGTCGGAGGAGGATCCGCCTTACCAGCCCGAAGATGAATATATATTGCTCGAGGCCGATCCGGGCGATGTCATCTTCTTCGATTCCTATGTGCCCCATGGATCACCCGCAAACACCAGCGACAGGGGCAGGCGGAATATCTTTCTTACTTTCAACAAACAGTCCGATGGAGACAAGCGGGACAAGTACTATGCGGATAAGTGGGCGAACTACCCGCCAAATGATCTTGATCACGCGCGCGCAGAAAAAACGTATCGAGTATAAGGGGCAGAAACTGACAGGATAAAATTGCCCGTCCCGCACTTGATAAAGGAGAACTGTTCAACAGCCGCTGCTTCGACCCTGGCACACTTTGTACACACCTTCGGCCAGGATTTGCTCGCCCGCTATGGCGAGCGCGTCCACAAGATTGCCGTGGACGCAACCTTTACCTGTCCCAACCGGGACGGGAGCAAGGGGCGCGGCGGCTGCTCGTTCTGCAACAATGCCTCGTTCAGCCCCAATGGCCTGCGCCCGGCCCCCGTCGCCGCGCAGCTTGACGCCGGCCGGCGGGTGATCCGCAAAAGGACCGGGGCGCGCCGTTACCTGGCGTATTTCCAGGCCTATACCAATACCTACGCCGCTGTCGATACGCTCCGCGCGATTTACGACGAGGCCTTGAACCAGCCCGATGTCGCCGGCCTGTCCGTGGGCACGCGTCCCGACTGTGTGCCTGAAGAAGTGCTGGTGCTGCTCGAGGACTATCAGCACCGGGGTTTTGAAATTTGGCTGGAGCTCGGGTTGCAATCGAGTTTTGACGCGACCCTGGCGCGGGTCAACCGGTGCCACGATTTCGCTGATTACCTGCGGGCGGTCAGGGCGGCGCATCAGCATGGCCTGCGGGTATGCACGCACCTGATGGCCGGCCTGCCCGGTGAATGCAAATCGCATGTCATCACAACGCTGAACCGGGTGCTTGATGCCGGCGTTGAAGGCCTGAAACTCCATCCGCTGCACGTGGTGAGGGGCACGCGCCTGGCGAATGCCTGGCGCCGCGGCGAGTACGCGCCATTGTCGTTTGAGGATTATGTCGACACGGCCTGCGATCTGATCGAGATCACACCACCGCACGTGGTATTTCATCGACTGACCGGCACCGCGCCCACCCGCCTGCTGCTGGCCCCCGCCTGGTGCCAGTGGAAATGGCGCGTGCTGAATGCAATCAGCGCCGAACTCGGGCGCCGAAAGACGCGCCAGGGGGTACGTGCCCCGGAGCATGTTTCTGCATGCCGGAACTGACCCGCCCGATCGAACTCGTCTGCCCCGCGGGCAACCTGCCGGCATTGCGCGCGGCGGTTGATCACGGCGCAGACGCGGTATACACCGGCCTGCGCGGCGGCACCAACGCCCGTAATTTTCCGGGATTGAATTTCAGTCCCGGCGAACTGTCCCGCGGTCTCGAGTACGCGCGGCGGGAAAACCGCCGCCTGTTTGTCGCCGTGAATGTCTTTCCGGTGCCGGGGCTCTGGCGCGAAGCGACACGGGCCGTCGATACCGCCGCGGCCCTCGGCGTTGATGCGCTGATCCTTGCCGATCTCGGGCTGATGGAATACGCCGCGCGCCGACATCTGGACCTGCGGCTGCACCTTTCAGTCCAGGGCTCGGCCACGAACCGCGACGCCATTCTGTTCTACCACAGGCATTTCGGAATCCGGCGCGCCGTCCTGCCGCGGGTCCTGTCCCTGTCGCAGGTGAAACAGCTCGCGCGCAGCGTTCCCGTGGAAGTGGAAGTATTCGGCTACGGCAGCCTGTGCGTGATGGTGGAGGGACGCTGCGCACTGTCTTCCTACGTGACGGGCGCTTCTCCCAACAGCGCCGGCGTGTGTTCTCCGGCGCACGCCGTGCGCTGGCAGGAAGATTCGCCGGTGCGCGCCGCTTACCTGAACGGCGTATTGATCAACCGCTACACGGCGGGGGAACGGGCCGCCTACCCGACCGTCTGCAAGGGGCGCTTTGCGGTCAGCGACCGCGTCTACCATGCGATCGAAGAGCCCTCCAGCCTGAATGTCCTGGAGATCCTCCCCGCGCTCTGCCGCAGCGGCATTTCCGCGATCAAGGTGGAAGGCAGGCAGCGCAGCCGCGCCTATGTTGAGCAGGTCACGAAAACACTGCGCGCGGCGCTCGATGCGTGCCTGGCCGATCCCGATCGCTTTGTGCCGGAGCCGCAATGGATGGCGCAGCTCAACCTGCTTTCGGAAGGCTCGTGCCACACGCTCGGCGCCTATCACCGGCCATGGCAATGAAGCTGAGCCTCGCGCCCATCCCCTATTTCTGGGAGCGGGAAACCGTCGCTGATTTCTACGCCGACGTGGCGGCCTCGGTTGTGGACATCGTCTATCTCGGCGAAACCGTATGTTCGAGGCGCCGCGGGCTGCGCCTGGATGACTGGCTGGAGATCGCCGCGAGTCTCGAGGCGGGCGGCAAGGAGGTGGTCCTTTCCACCCTGGCGCTGATCGAGGCGGGATCGGAACTCGCGGAAGTGCGGCGGCTTTGCCGGAACGGCAGGTATCGGGTGGAAGCCAACGACATGGCGGCCGTCCACGCCCTGGCGGGAAACCGGCCATTCGTCATCGGCCCGCACGTCAATGTCTATAACGGCGAGGCGCTTTCGTTCCTGCACGGCCTCGGCGCCGTGCGCTGGGTCATCCCGGTGGAACTCGGCAGGAACACAATCTCCGCCATACACCGCCCGCCGGAACTTGAAACCGAGCTCCAGGTTTACGGGAGACTTCCCCTGGCGTTCTCGGCGCGCTGTTTCACCGCGCGGGCGGAGAACCGGTCAAAAGACGATTGCGGTTTTGCATGCGCCAATCATCCGGAGGGTCTCATGCTCTCGACCCAGGAAGGCGAACCGTTCCTCGTGATTAACGGCGTCCAGATCCGGTCCGCGAAGGTACAGAATCTCGTGTTGCACCTGGAGGAAATGGAAGCGCTGGGCATCGGCATACTCCGTCTTGTGCCGCAACCGCAGGATATGAATGAAATCATCAGCCTGTTCCGCCAGGTGCTTGACGGGCGACTGCCGGCGGCAACGGCGAGTGAGTTGCTTGCCCGATACCAATCGTCAGCTTCATGCGACGGGTACTGGACTGGACGCGAGGGCATGGCCTCCGGCGGCTGGCCGGCGCCGCTGGGCCCGGCAGTCAGGCCGTCATGACGCGGCGCGCCAGGTGCAGCAGGCGTTTGCCACAAGCGGCGAGCGGCGGGGGGAGAACGGCGTCAAGATGCCCCTCCCAGTCGAACTCCAGGGCATCAAGCAGGTTCTTGACATGAACCCCCGCCTCCGTGTCGCCCTCGATGCTGAGTTCCCGGGTAAAGAACAGGGTGTCCGGATCCTGCCTGCGGCAGGCGAGTTCGAGAAAACTCGCCATCCTGCCCGCGATGATGACGCCGGCTTCCCGGCTCGCGGCCGCGTGCAGGCGGCCGTTGTGGAACCGCCAGGCTATTTCACAGGGGACGTCGGTGATGCGCAGTGAGACGCACTTGCCCTCCAGTTCCCGCAGGCGTGCCACCAGCGCCTGGCCGCGCAACAGGTGATTGAAAATGGCGGCCAGGATCCCGGCGTGCACGGTGCCGGGGATGAGGCGGATGGGAAACAGCAGGGGCAGGGGGGGTGAAAACGTGATGTGGCCGCGGGACATGAAAAAATCCTACCAGCCCCCGGCGA
>CAZXGW010000141.1:0-4516 GCA_964640355.1 uncultured Enterobacteriaceae bacterium | reverse complement strand
ATGGAAATCATAAACCCCGTCTTCTCGATCAAGTTCGTAATCGCATTCGCTATCTCCATGATCTGCACGCATGTCCTCAACCGGGGTGGCCGTGGCGTCAAAAGCCCGCTGGATCAGGCATGATCAGTTTCTCCCCGTGATTTTCACCGACACGCAGCTTTCGTAGGAAAGAAAACCGAGATATTCGTACTGCAGTTTGTGCTCGGCGATGAATTCCTGGAAGGCCTTGTATTCGTGCTGCCGCCAGTTGGGATAATTGAAATACTCATCGAAGACGATCACCGTGCCCGGGACGATCTGTCCGGCGAGTAGGTTCAAGACCGTCTTTGTCGAGGAATAGATATCGCAGTCGATGTGCATGTAGGCGATGGGGTCACGGTACCTCTCCGTGAAACCCGGCAGTGATTCCGCGAACCATCCCGGATGCAACATCACGTTTCCGGGCACCTTTGGCAGTTTCCCCTGCTTGCTGAACCGGCCTTTCGCGAGTTGCGTGCCGGTCCAGTCTTCCGGTAGTCCCTGGAAGGAATCGAAGCCGTGCACGGTGCTATGCGTCATCTTCGCGATCTCGCGCAGCGTCTCGCCTTTCTTGACGCCGAATTCGAGGAACAGCCCGTTCAGTTTCGCCTGTTCGATCGCGTGCCTGTGCAGAGCGTGCCAGCTGGTAAAAATGAGGCTTGCATCCATGTGCCGCCTGATGTAGTCGACGGACTCCCGCATGGCCTCGATCTCGAGCTGCAGCAGGAGATCCTTGGCGTAGATGTCGCGCAGGTAGCGCCGGATCGTTTTTTGAAAGAAAGATTCCTTTCGCTGGCGTCTGGAGCGTCTGAGTTTTAAGAAGGGCATATCGTTTAATGTTTTTTTTCAGATTCCGGTTTTTCACATGCGGGATTGCGTGGTGTAACCGCTGATCCGGTGGCACGGTGGGTCATGGCATAAACGCATCAGCGTCCCCGGTGTCCAAGCGTAACAGATAACGGCTGTTCATAAGAAGTGGGCAGGCACGGGATCGCTGGAATGCACCCTGTTCCTGGAGGAGGGGTGTGAGCGGTTTGTTTAGCGGGGGAGGTACGGTTTTTCGCCCCGGCAGCATGGTACCCACGGCACGTTACTAACCGTTTGAAACTTAATATCAGGTGCTGGCCAACTATACTTATAACGATTAAGAGCCAGTCTCAAAATCTGTTTCCCACTCACTTGCGGGGGTGAGGAGGAGGGGAATATCCGAGACATTTAGGTTTTGGCATGGATTGTTCTTTTATCATCCCCACCCCAACCCTCCCCCCTCAAGGGGGAGGGGGTAGTAGATTTAACCCTCCCACATCCGTGGGAAGGTATTTACTGGTATTACCGGTGTTTTAATCATCGAGGATGCTGCGGAATGAACATACAGACATCATACTCCAACCAATCATCGTCGAAGGAGGCGGCAGCGGAGATAAAGGAGAAGCTGCAGCCGCTCTCGCCAAAGATGGTATTGTATTTTTCCTCTTCAATTTATCCGTCGGAAGAGATCTCGCGCGAGATGCACGCGGTGTTTCCCGGGGCCACGACCTTCGGCTGCACCACCGCCGGCGAGATTGTCTCGGGAAAGATGCTGAAGAATTCCGTTGTCGCCATGGGATTCAACAGCAAGGTCATCGGCGACGTGCGGATCGAAGTGCTGACCGGGTTGCGGCAGCGGGTCGCGGAAGGCGTGGACTCGGCCTTTGCCGCTTTCGGGAAGCACTATGGTACCAGCATGTTTGACGCCGACCCGGCCAAATATGTAAGCATCGTGCTGGTGGACGGTCTTAGCGGCTCGGAAGAAAAACTGATGGATGAAATCACCGACCGGACGAACGTTAACTTTATTGGCGCGTCCGCCGGTGACGATCTGAAATTCAAGTCCACCTGGGTCTTTGCCAACGGCAAGGCCTACAGCGACGCCGCCGTGCTGGCGCTGCTCAAGCCGGGCGTGCCGTTCGACTTCATCAAGACCCAGAGCTTCGTGTCCATGCAGAAGACCCTGATACCCACCAAGGTCAGGCGCGAGCAGCGCGAAGTGCTTGAGTTCAACAATCGCCCGGCGGCGCAGGCCTATGCCGAGGCGGTCGGCACCACCGTTGACAAGCTGCCGGACGCCTTCATGACCAACCCGCTAGGACTGATGGTCGGCGGCGAGCTGTACGTCCGCAGTCCGCAGCAGGTGCAGGGCAACAGCGTGAAATTCTACTGCGCCGTAAACAAGAACATGGAGCTGCAATTGCTGTCATCCAGGGACATCATCGAGGGCACGCAGAAGGCGCTCGAGGAAAAGCGGGGGAAGGTGAAGCAGATCGAAGGCCTGGTGAATTTCAACTGCATCCTGCGTACGCTGGAGCTGGAGAAGAAAGGCCAGGCGGATGACTACGGCAAGCTCTTTGCCGATATACCTACCATCGGCTTCAGCAGCTACGGCGAGGAATTCAACCGGCACATCAACCAGACTTCCACCATGCTGGTTTTTGCGTAAGGACAAGGGAGTTTTCCACACGCCGCCGGGCAGGCGGCGCGGAAACGGCAATTAACGCGGTGACCGGCGGGGCAATCCCCCGCCGGCCGATTTCATGGCGGTTCTTCCGGCCATAAACCGGAGCACCGCGCGAGATTGTCCATCATGAGCGACAGATCCTCGTCTATCCAGATTGAATTATTGCGCGCCGGCCGGCGGCCGCCGGTCAGGGCGAGGGTCTTTTCCCGTTCCAGGCGCGCTTCTTCTTCGTGACCAAGGTGGGTGTAGACGAGACAGAGAAAATAATGACTGCTTATGAATACCTCCGACACCGCTATGCCCTGCCTGAACGCCTCCACCGATTTTTCGTAGTCCCCCAGCACGAAATAACATATACCGAGCGCGCAATAATACACGGCCGTCGGGTGCGGGTTGAGGCGCATGCCCTTCTCGATGCAGCGCAGCGCCTCCTCGCCCTGCCCGAGCCTGCAAAGAATGAAGGAGAGGAAAAGATGGGCGTCGGCGTTGTTAGGATCGAGGGCCACCGCCTGGCGGGCGGCAGTGAGTGCTTCCTCTGGCTGTCGGCGCCATAACTGGATCCAGCCGTACACCGCGTGGCCGAGCGGCAGGTAATCGTCCAGGGCGAGGGCCTGCCGCGCGTGATGGTAGGCACGATCGAGGATCTCGGGGTCCGGATGCCACATCATGATCCACTGGAAAACGAGCGTCCTTGCAAGCCAGGTGTGCGTGGCGGCATACCCCGAATCCAGCTCCACCGCCTCGGCAAACAGTTTCGACGATTCTTTCACGCCATCCTCGGTGAACGTCCAGAAGCGCTCCAGCCCCCGTAATAGCCTGTCGTGCGCCTCGAGGCTGATGGTTCCCTCATGCCCGATCCGGTCGGCTTCGTTGCCGGCAAGCCTGATCCCCAGCGCGGCGACGATCTGGCGGGTGATATCGTCCTGGACGGCGAAGATATCCTTCAGTTCACGGTCATAGCGCTCCGCCCACACGTGGGTGCCGCTGCGGGCGTCAATGAGCTGCGCCGCCACGCGGACGCGGCTGTTCGTGCGTCGCACGCTTCCCTCGAGGAGATATTTCACGCCGAGTTCACGGCCGATGTCCTCCGCGCGCTTGACCGAATTCTTGTAGGCAAAGGCGGACTGGCGGGCGATGACGAACAGGCCGGAAAGCTTGGACAGATCGGTGGTCAGGTCTTCGGTAATGCCGTCCGCGAAATAGCCCTGTTCCGGGTCTGCGCTGAAGTTGGTAAAGGGCAATACCGCGAGCGATGGCTTGTCCTTGATCGGGTGCAATACCGGCTCAGGCCAGTCATTCGCGGTGTAGTCGTGATCCACGATACCGGCCTGTACGGCCCCACGAAAAACAACGTTGACGCGGTATGTACCTTTCGGCAGTTCGAACTGGACCCGGTCGGCGCCGCCTTCTCCGTCGTAATACTCGCGCAGCTTGGCGCGAAGCCGGATCGCTTCGACACGGACGATGGCCTCCACCGCCGGATCGAAGTGCTCGGGGCGGTCGAACACCTCGACGCCGATGGTGTATTCCTTGAGCCGGGCGTCACGCCTGGTCAGGGTTTCAGTGACGATAAACCGCAGGAAGCGGCATTGCCGTTCCGATCTGGCAAACACGGGGCTTGCCAGCATCTTGTTGAGGTTGGTATTGGCCTCCGCGATCTGCAGTTCCGTCCAGATACTGGTAGTTGCCATGCAGCATAACTCCGGCGTACTGGTTGTTATTTTTCTAATTTTAGAACCTTATTCGGCAACATGGAGAATTATCGGCGCTGCCGGGAGGCCGCGCCGGTCGCAGGGGAGTGTTTGGCGGGTCAGTGGTGTCAGTCCTGAAGCCAGGCGGCGGCCTGCAGGGCGTAGTACGTCAGGATGGCATCGGCGCCGGCGCGCTTGCAGGCGGTCAGGGTCTCAAGCACGACCGCGCGTTCGTCCAGCCAGCCGTTCTGCGCGGCGGCCTTGATCATGGCGTATTCGCCGCTGACGTGGTACACGAACGTCGGGACGCCGA
>CAZXGW010000140.1:1653-4537 GCA_964640355.1 uncultured Enterobacteriaceae bacterium | reverse complement strand
TGGCTGCTGGCAGGACTGGCATTGATCGTGATCTGGCATTACCGGGTTTTCCGGCAATTGCTGCTGTGGCTGCAGCGCCCGGAGGAAAGCAGGCCGCCGGAGCTCGCCGGGCTTGTCGACGAGATATGCCGGGAAGTGGATTTTCTGATGTCGCATCACAAACACCGGGAGGAGAAGTTGTCGGCAATGCTGCGGCGGTTCCAGGAAGCGACGGCGGCGCTGCCGGACGCGGTGATCATCCTCGGCGAATACGGCGTTATCGAATGGGCGAATGAGAAGGCGCGCGACTATCTCGGCATCCGCTGGCCGCAGGATGGCAGGCAGCGGATTACGAACCTCATCCGCCATCCGGATCTCGTTGCGTTCATCTCGGGCCGTCAACCCGGTGAGGCCGCCGGAAGCCTTCAGCTCGATTCGCCCGTCAGCGCCGATATGAAGCTGGAGTTCCGCATCACCCCCTACGGCGGGAAACAGAAGCTGCTGGTGGCCAGTGATATCAGCAGCGTCATTCATGCCAACCAGGTGCGGAAGGATTTTATCGCCAACGCCTCGCATGAACTGTGGACGCCGCTGACCGTGATTGCGGGATACCTGGAAGCCTTCAGCAGCGACAGGGAAACCTGTCCGGAATCCTGGGAGCCGCAAATCAGGCAGATGCGCCGGCAGACGGAACGCATGCAGCGCCTGATCGGGGATCTCCTGAAACTGTCATCGCTGGAGATCGGCACGGATCCGGGCCCTGCAGAAACGGTGCCGGTGCCGGATCTGCTTAATGGCATCTACCTGGAAGCCCAGACGCTGAGCGGCATTATGGAACACATTTTCTATCTCGAGTCCGATACCACGCTCTGGCTCAGGGGAAACCCGGGCGATCTGTACAGTGCGTTTTCGAACATCGTCTTCAATGCGGTCCAGCACACGCCGGAGCGCGGCGTCATCCGGATCCGCTGGTACGCGGACGGGAACGGGGCGCACTTCGAGGTCAGGGACAACGGCGAGGGGATCGCGCCGGAACACATCCCGCGCCTGACGGAGCGGTTTTACCGGGTTGACAAGGGGCGTTCCCGGGAAAAAGGCGGGACCGGCCTCGGGCTCGCCATCGTCAAGCACGTGATGGCGAGGCACGGCGGCAGCCTGCACATCGAAAGCACGGTGGGGAAGGGCAGCACGTTCCGGTGCAATTTCCCCGAAAAGAAAATCATCACCCGTGAAAATGACAGCAGCAAAAGCCTGAGCGCCTGACCCGGTAAATTTCCCAGCCAGGCGGCTTCCCATGACCTGGTATCCTGCACGAAAGACTGTCTTCAAACTGTCACATAGACTTCATCTCCGTGTCATGCCGCCGGCCGATACTGCTTGCCAAATGGAATCCGTAACGGAATTTTTTCAACCTCACTTTTGACTGCGGAGCAATCAAGATGATTAAAAAGAAAATGTTTGACTTACTACTGCTGGTTACAATTTTACCGGCGGCGACGATCGCCGGTGACATGGTGGATCCGGCACTGGCCGGATACAGCAAGGCCAGCGGCGTGTCCGGCAACGTGATCAGCGTCGGTTCCGATACCCTGAACAACCTCATGACGCTGTGGGCGGAAGAGTTCAAGAAGCTCTACCCCAATGTGAACATCCAGATCCAGGGCGCGGGATCCTCGACGGCACCACCGGCCCTGGCGGAAGGTACGTCGAATTTCGGACCGATGAGCCGCAAGATGAAAGACACCGAAATCGCCGCCTTTGAAAGCAGGTACGGCTACAAACCGACGGAGATCGCCGTGGCGATTGACGCCCTGGCGGTCTACGTACACAAGGACAACCCGATTACCGGCATGTCCCTGCCGCAGGTGGATGCCGTATTCTCGGCCACCCGCAAGTGCGGTTACAGGGAAGACATCACCACCTGGGGCCAGCTCGGCCTGACCGGTGAATGGGCCGCCAGGCCGATCCAGATTTACGGCCGCAACTCGGTCTCCGGCACCTACGGGTATTTCAAGGAAAACGCGCTTTGCAAGGGCGATTTCAAGGACAGCGTGAATGAACAGCCGGGTTCCGCCTCGGTCGTGCAATCGGTGACCAAGGCCCTGAACGGCATCGGTTACTCCGGCATCGGCTACAGGACCTCCGGCGTGCGCGCCGTGCCGCTGTCCGGGGAAGAAGGCGGGCAGTTCATCGAGGCAACACCGGAAATGGCGGTGGCCGGCAAATTCCCGCTGGCGCGCTTCCTCTACATCTACATCAACAAGGAGCCGAACAAGGCGCTGGATCCCATTGTCAGCGAGTTCATGAAGATGGTGCTGTCCCGGAACGGCCAGGAGGTGGTGGTAAAAGACGGGTATATCCCGCTGCCGGCCAAGGTTGCCGGAGCGGAACTGGCCAAGTTCGACAGCGTAGGTATAGCGAGCACCAGGCAGAAATAGCAAGGCCGTTCAGCATTACCCCCAGCAACCTTGATCATGCCCCGCCCCCCGGGGCATTTTTTTTGCCCGTGGTGTCCGGGGGAGCATTTCACAGAATTGTCATAATACCGCCCTACACTAGCCGTTATGCCCGATGCCCAGGTAACCACAGCGGGCTTCCTGCCCGATTTCAACAGCGCAACGGCGATACGGCATCGCCGCTGGCGTGATGTCCAGGATTTTCTGACCCGGCATCTCATGGCCGTGGGCGGGGTCGGCGTCATTGTCGCCGTTCTGCTGATCGCCTTCTACCTCCTGTACGTGGTTGCCCCGATGTTTTATCCCGCGGAGATAAAGCGGCTGGCGGTCTACCCGGCACCGGGTGGTGTGGATACCGCCACGCTGCTCTATGCCATGGAGGAGCAGCGCGAGATCGGGCTGCGGGTGACCGGTGACGGACGCGCCGTTTTTTTCCGGACGGAAAGCGG
>CAZXGW010000140.1:0-1553 GCA_964640355.1 uncultured Enterobacteriaceae bacterium | reverse complement strand
GGGCAGACCACGGTGCTGGGGCTGACCGACGACAACCGGTTACTGTTGCTGAATATCACCCTGGAGAAATCGTTCCTCGGCGATGCAGTCGAGGTCAGGCGCACGGAGAGTGAAATTCCCGTTGCCGCCGGAGTAATCAGTCACCTGCTGATCGACAAGGAACAGCGTGAAGTCTATGTCGCGACCACTGACGGCGAGATACGGTATTACGATATTTCACGCAAGGACGATCCCGTGCTGGTTCACAGGGTTGACGCCGTTCCCGGGGATGCCTCCCTCACCGCCCTGGAGTTTCTGAGCGGCGGCATCTCCATACTGGTCGGCGATTCCCGCGGCCATGTGGCGCAGTGGTTCCCGGTGCGGGATAAACACAACAATTACACGGTTGAATTCGTACGCAAATTTGACGATCAGGCGGCACCCGTGACCGCCCTTGCTCCGGAATATTACCGCAAGGGATTCATTGCGTCCGATGCGGCCGGCCATGTCGGGATCTACCACACTACCGCACACCGCCTCGTCCTGAAAAAAAGCCTGGGTAACACGGGCTGGCGATCCCTGGCCGTATCCCCCCGTGCCAATGCGGTGTTGCTGGAGGATGATCGCGGCAATCTCGAGTTCTGGGACGTCAGGAACAAACATCCCGAGGTATCCTGGAGTTCCCTCTGGGGCAAGGTGTGGTACGAGAGCCGCCAGGAGCCGGAATACATCTGGCAATCCTCCTCGGCCTCCAGCGACTTTGAACCCAAATTCAGCCTCTCGCCACTCGCGTTCGGTACGCTCAAGGCGGCGTTTTATGCCATGCTGTTTTCCATACCCCTGGCGATCTTCGGCGCCATGTACACGGCGTACTTCATGGCGCCGCGCATGCGCGGATACGTCAAGCCCACCATCGAGATCATGGAGGCGCTGCCGACGGTCATCCTCGGTTTCCTGGCCGGACTGTGGTTTGCGCCGTTCGTCGAGAAACACCTGCCGGGCATCTTCCTGATCCTGCTGTTCATCCCCGTTGCCGTGCTCCTCGCGGCGTATTTCTGGCGGCAAATGCCCGTATCGATCCGGTCCCGTGTGCCGGACGGGTGGGAAGCCGCCCTCCTGGTGCCGGTGATCGCATTCGCTGCCTGGCTCGGTGTGGTATTGAGCGCCCCGGTGGAAGTCTGGCTGTTCGGCGGCAACATGCCGCTGTGGCTGACGAACGAGATGGGGATTACCTACGAACAACGCAACTCCCTGGTGGTCGGGATCGCAATGGGATTCGCCGTCATCCCGACGATTTTCTCCATCAGCGAGGACGCACTTTACAACGTGCCCAGGCACCTGACGACGGGATCGCTGGCGCTCGGCGCAACACCCTGGCAGACCATGGTCCGCGTGGTGCTGTTGACCGCGAGCCCGGGTATCTTCTCGGCCGTGATGATTGGGCTTGGCCGCGCCGTCGGCGAGACCATGATCGTGGTCATGGCCACCGGCAACACCGCCATCATGGACCTGAATATCTTCCAGGGATTCCGTGCCCTGTCGGCCAATATCGCGGTCGAGATGCCGGAGACCGA